>CAXAWD010000709.1:0-1503 GCA_963972325.1 uncultured Acidimicrobiaceae bacterium | reverse complement strand
CACCGAGGCCGCCGGCAAGACCCGGGCGATCGTGCTCCCGGCGATGAGCCGCTGGCTCGAGGAGAACCCCGACTCGGCGAAGAAGATCGCCGACCTCGCGATCTCGGCGATGCGGTCGCGCACGAAGTCGAACGCCGAGCAGGCCGCGGTACGGGCCCTGCTCGGAAAGGGCACCAAGTCGCGCAACGGCTTGCCGGCCAAGTTGCGCGACTGCACCCACAAGACCGACCGGCCGACCGAGCTCCTGATCGTCGAGGGCGACTCCGCCGGCGGCACGGCGATCGACGCCCGAGATCCGTCGTTCCAGGCGGTGCTGCCGCTGCGCGGCAAGCCGTTGAACTCGTACCGGGAGTCGATCGAGCGGGTGGTGCGGTCGCTGTCCGACCTGATCCTGTCGATGGGCTGCGGCATCGGGGAAGACTTCGACCTCGACAAGTTCCGCTACGGCCGCATCGTGGTGGTGGCCGACGCCGACACCGACGGCCTCCACATCCGGTCGCTGATCAAGGCGTTCCTCTACACGTGGTGCCCGGGATTCGTCGAGTCCGGTCGGCTGTTCTACGCCCTGCCGCCGCTGTGGACCACGGTCCACCAGGGCGAGCGCATCTACCTGGAAGACGACGCCACCAAAGCGGCGTTCCTCGCCGAGAACCCGAAACACAAGGCCCACATGGGCCGCTTGAAGGGGTTGGGCGAGATGGACGCCGCCGAGCTCCGCGAGGTGATCGGCACCGGCCGCAAGATCGGCCGCGTCACGATCGACGATCCGGCGGGCTTCGCCAAGCTCGCCGAGCAGCTGTTCGGATCGAAGTCCGAACTGCGCAAGACCTGGTTCCTGCAACAGTCCGGCGAAACGCTCGCCGTGGGAGGTGGCCGCTGATGGCCCGCAAAAAGAAGACCGCTCCGGTCGTCGAGTTCACCGAGGACATCGTCGAACTCGGTGCCGTCGAGCAGCTCAACAAGGACTACTTCGCCTTCTCCGACTACGTGGTGGGCGACCGTGCGGTGCCGTCGGCGTCCGACGGCTTGAAGCCGGTGCACCGCCGGATCCTCTGGGGCATGCACACGATGCGGCTGTTCCCCGACCGGCCCCATGTGAAGACGGCCCGTGTCACCGGTGAGGTGATGGGCAAGTACCACCCGCACGGCGACCAATCGATCTCCGACGCGTTGGCCCGTCTGGCACAGCCGTTCTCCAATCTGCTGCCGCCGCTCGACTTCCACGGCAACGTCGGTTCGCCCGACTTCGGGCCCGCCGCACCCCGCTACACCGAAACCCGACTCGGTCGGTTCGGCATGCTCCTGCTCGACGAGATCGACCAGGGCGTCGTGCCGATGGTGGAGAACTACGAGGGCTCCACGACCGAGCCCGTCGTGCTCCCTGCTGCGTACCCGAACCTGCTGGTCAACGGCGCCAACGGCATCGCCGTGGGCCTGTCGTCGTACCTGCCACCTCACGACCCACGCGAGGTGTGCGAGGCGGCGCTGATGCTGCTCGACCGC
>CAXAWD010000708.1:0-1503 GCA_963972325.1 uncultured Acidimicrobiaceae bacterium | reverse complement strand
GCGAGAGTCGTCCCGAGGACGTATCGCCGTCGTGTTGGGTGCCGGCGGGGATCGAGACACCGCCAAGCGCCCTCTGATGGGTGCGGCCGGAGCGCGCGGTGCCGATCTGCTCGTGGTGACCGACGACAATCCGCGCAGTGAGGATCCGGCAGCGATACGGCATGCCGTCGAAGACGGTGCACTGTCGGTGCCCGACGACGCTCGTGGCGAAGTACGAAATGTCGAAGGCCGCGCAGCGGCGATAGAACAAGCCGTGGCGTGGGCACGTGAGGGGGACGTTGTGTTGATCGCAGGTAAAGGACACGAGACGGGCCAGGAGGTGGCGGGGGTGAAGTATCCGTTCGACGACCGAGTGGTACTCGCATCGGCCATCGATGCACGACTGGTCACCACGAGCGCAGGCGCACGGTGATACCGCTCTCGATCGCTCGCATCGCCGAGATCGTCGGCGGCGAACTGCACGACGTGGCGGACCCGACGGTGCTGGTCGCCGGGCCGGTGGAGTTCGACTCACGCAAGGTCACACCCGGCAGTGTCTTTCTCGCCCTGCCCGGTGCCAAGGTGGACGGCCACGAGCACGCGGCCGACGCCGTGGCCGCAGGCGCTGCTGTCGTTCTCGCGGCGCGTCCGGTGGGTGTCCCGGCAGTCGTCGTTCGGCCGGCACCGCACTCGAGCCGTGCGATGGCACTCGAACACGACCCGGAGGGGACCGGTGCTGCAGTGCTGACCGCGCTCGGTGCGTTGGCCCGGGAATCGGTGCTCGAACTGACTGCGCGCCACGATCTGACCGTGGTGGGCGTGACGGGGTCGTCGGGCAAGACGTCGACGAAGGATCTCATCTCGGCGGTGCTGCGTCCGCTCGGATCCGTGGTGGCCCCACCCGGATCGTTCAACAACGAACTCGGGCATCCATGGACTGCTCTGCGGGCCGACTCCGATACCGACTTCCTCGCCCTCGAGCTGTCCGCCCGGGGAATCGGCCACATCGCCGAACTCGCCAGGCTCGCGCCGCCCCGGATCGGGGTGGTTCTCAATGTCGGAACCGCGCACCTCGGCGAGTTCGGTTCACGTGCCGCCATCGCGCTGGCCAAGGGCGAACTGGTCGAGGCATTGCCCGCTGCTGCGGACGGCGGCGTGGCGATCCTCAACATCGACGATCGTCTGGTCGCCGAGATGGCGACACGCACGAAGGCGGCCGTCGTCACCGTCGGACTCAACGCGGACGCCGACGTCCGGGCTGTCGACGTCGTGGTCGACACCGATGCGCGGGCGTCGTTCACGCTCGTGTGTGCGGCAGGCTCGGCGCACATCACGCTGGCGGTGCACGGTGAACATCAGGTGGGCAACGCCCTGGCTGCCGCGGCCGTCGCGCTCGAGTGCGGGGCCGGCGTGGCCCAGGTTGCCGAAGCGCTCTCGACCGCGGTACCCACCTCGATCCGCCGGATGGACGTACGCACCCGCGCGGACGGCGTCACCGTCATCAACGACTCGTACAACGCGAAT
>CAXAWD010000707.1:0-1509 GCA_963972325.1 uncultured Acidimicrobiaceae bacterium | reverse complement strand
CGGGTGGATCGGTCGGGTGGATCGGTCGGGCGGACCGGTCGGGTGAACCGGTCGTCGGGATGTGGGGTTCAGGGCTCGGGCGGCGGGTCGGCGAGGACGTCGTCGAGTTGGCCGAAGCGTGCGCGCCAGAGATCTTCGAGTTGGGCGAGCACGGTTCGGGCTCGCGCGATCTGGTCGGGGTTGCCGCGCACGAGACGCTCGCGGCCACGGCGGTGTTTGCGCACGAGCCCGGCTCCTTCCAGTACGGCGACGTGCTTCTGCACCGCAGCGAAACTCATGTCGTAGTCGGCTGCGAGCGCGCTGATCGAGGCGTCGTCGGTGAGGGTCCGCCGGACGATGTCACGCCGGGTGGCGTCGGCGAGCGCACGGAAGAGCCGGTCGACCTCGGCGTCCGACAGATCAGTTTGTACAACCATATGGTTGTACGTTACGGAGACGCGGCGCACCTGTCAAGGGGTCGATCATCACGATCCGTCCCGGCGGGGCGGCCAGGACGTCGATTCGGTGGGTGGCTCAGTCAGCCGGCGGCGGGGTCATGCCCAGCGCGGCCATCACTTCCGCGACGATCTGCGACCGCGGCGGCATGCCGGGGAACTCCTCGGGCTGCACCGGGTTCTGCGCGTCGCCGATCCGGTGGAAGCGTTCCATCGCGATCTCGATCCACTCCGGGTGCGGGAAGACCCAGTACCGGCCCTCACGGACCGCGTCGACGACCAGGTCGGCGACGGCCCCCGGCTGCATCCCCTCGTCGATCGCCCGCTTGACGTAGTTGCGGCTGACCTGGGAACCGGGGTCGATCTCGGGCGGTGCGCCGTACTCGGCCGGCCAGTTGCGATCGGAGTCGAGGATCCCCGTCTTGACCCAGCCAGGGCACAGGCAACTGACGCCGACGCCGAGCTGCGCGCCTTCCATCGTGTGGTACAGGCTCTCGGTGAGCGCGACGACGCCGTGCTTCGTCGCGTCGTACGCCGGGCTCAATCCCGCGTAGAGACCGGCCATCGACGCGGTGTTGACGATGTGGCCGCCACCGCCGGCGATCATGTGCGGCAGGAACGCCCGCACGCCGTGCACCACACCCCAGAGGTTGACGCCGAACGTCCACTCCCAGCCTTCGATCGGGCCGAACCACGGGTCGCCGGCGCCCGACACACCGGCGTTGTTGCACACGATGTGGACGCCACCGAACCGTTCGAGCGTCGCCTGCGCGAGCGCCTCGACCTGCTCGCGGTCGCTCACGTCGGTGATCACCGACAGCGTGTCGACGCCGTGCTCCCCCACCGCCGCAGCGGCCGCGTCGAGCGCGTCCTGCTGCACGTCGGCGAGCACCACCGAACATCCCTGCGCCGCGAACGCGTGGCCGAGCGCCAGCCCGATCCCGCTCCCGGCACCGGTCACCACCGCGACCTTGCCTGCCCCGATCTCCATCACGAACCCCCTCCGTGTCGTCGCCCGGACGGTACCCCACCGTCGACGGAGACACGCCACGGAGCGACCGTCACCTATGGATGG
>CAXAWD010000706.1:0-1509 GCA_963972325.1 uncultured Acidimicrobiaceae bacterium | reverse complement strand
GTTGTCCGCAGCGATCGCCCTGGGCCGAACGCTCGAGTTCCTGCTCGACGTCGGCGTGACGCCCTGATCAGCCGGCGGCGAGCGCTCGTGCGGCGGCGGTGACCACGTTGACCGCAGCGTCCTCGGCGGCGTCGTGCACGCTGGTGTCGGGGATCTCCTGGGTGGAGCGGTTGACGAGCACCCCGGCGACCATGCCCGCACGCCACCCGTTGGCGGCACACATCGTGAACAGGGTGGCGCCCTCCATCTCGTAGTTGAGCACGTGGAGCGCTCGCCATTCGTCGGTGCTCCCGGCGAATCGCCGGTTGACGTAGCCCGACACGGTGTCGTACCGCTCCTGGCCGGGGTAGAAGGTGTCCGACGACGCCGTGATGCCGACGTGGCGGGAGATGCCCTGGTCGTCTGCGGCCGTGACGAGCGCGTTGACACAGTCGTAGTGGGCGACCGCGGGGTATTCGAGCGGTGCGAAGTGCTGGCTGGCACCGTCGAGGCGCACCGCGCCGGTGGTGACGATCACGTCGGCGACGTCGATGTCGTCCTGGATCGCGCCGGTCGTGCCGACCCGCAGGAACGTACGCACGCCGAGTTGGGCGAGCTCCTCGGTGGCGATCGACGTGGACGGCCCGCCGATGCCGGTCGAGCACACGACGATCGGGGTCTCACCGGCGAAGCCGAGATGGCTGGTGAACTCGCGGTTGGACGACAGCGGGATCGAGCGATCGAACCGCCCGGCGATCTTGGCGACGCGGCCGGGGTCGCCGGGCAGGATGGCGATCGTCGCCCCCTGGAGCTGGTCACGGGTCAGGTCGAGGTGGAAGACGTCCGACATGACCCCACCGTACCGTGGGCGCACCGGGCGGACCTGAAGGATGCGATAGAACGTGCTCGTGTCAGGTCAGCCGCTGATTCGCCGTGCGTGGAGAGCGTTGGCGACATTGTCGTGCGCGACGTTCGTCATCGGGCCGGTGGTGAGCTTGATCCCCGAATGGAGCGCAGATGCGCCGCGGTCGCTCTCCGACGTGGGTCTCGAGCCGACCGCCATGACTCCGATGCCGGCGGCGGCGATGCTGCTGAGCGGGTGGCGCCTCGACACCGGCTCCGGGGGTTCGTCCTGGGGCGTCATCGACATCATCGGCTGCGCCAAGGCACAGATCTACTACGCTCTCGCGGCGATGCCGGTCGTCACCGACCGCTTCTCGACGCCCGCGCCTCGCGACGGGTTCTTGTCCGTCGACCACGTCGACTACGGCTCGCCCTCGGTCGCCGATGATCGTCTGTTCCCGATTCGACACCCGGCAACGGAGTGCATGGGCCAGGCAGCCGCTGCGTTCGTGTCGGTGGAGCGATTGCCGATCGACGCGATCGATGGGGTCGATGTCGTGGCGTATCGGTCGGGGTCCGGCGAGCGCTTCACTGCGGTCATCGCTGGCGACACGGGCCGTGCCGCGCTCGTCACCGGCGCACGTGCGACCGACGACGAGGTGCGTGCGGTGGTGCTGCAGCTCGCGA
>CAXAWD010000705.1:0-1513 GCA_963972325.1 uncultured Acidimicrobiaceae bacterium | reverse complement strand
TTCGGCGTTCAGCAGGGCGTAGCGGGGCTTGATCAGACCGTTGATGATCTTCAGTCGTTCGGGGAAGGGGGCGAATGCCGACTTCATGGCGTTGATCGTGAGCCATTCGAAGTCGGACAGGCCCCAGTCGAACGCTTCGTGGAGCTGCGCCAACTCGTTGGTCATCGACGTGTCGCTCATCAGCCGGTTGTCGGTGTTGATGGTGACCCGGAACCGCAGCCGGCGCAGCAGACCGATCGGGTGCTCGGCGATGGAAGCGCACACGCCGGTGTTGACGTTGGAGGTCGGGCACAACTCCAGGCAGATCCGCTGGTCGCGGATGTATGCGGCGAGCCGCCCGAGCTGCTCGTTGCCGGGTTCACCGGTGATGTCGTCGACGATGCGGACACCGTGCCCGAGTCGGGCGGCTCCGCAGTACTGGACCGCCTCCCAGATCGACGGCAGCCCGAACGCCTCGCCGGCGTGGACGGTGGAATGGAAGTTCTCACGCATCACGTACTGGAACGCGTCGAGGTGGCGGGACGGGGGATACCCGGCCTCGGCGCCCGCGATGTCGAACCCGACGACGCCACGGTCACGGTTGTCGACGGCGAGCTTGGCGATCTCGAGGCTGTGGGCGGCGGTGCGCATCGCCGAGCAGATCGTGTAGATCGTGAGGTCGGTACCGGCCGAACCGCGTTCGAACCCGGCGAGCACGGCGTCGAGCACCTCCTGCAGCGCCAGGCCACCCTCGATGTGGAGTTCGGGTGCGAACCTGACCTCGGCGTACACGACCCCGTCGGCCGCCAGATCTTGTGCGCACTCGTATGCGACGCGCTCGATCGCGTCGCGGTGTTGCATCACGCCGACGGTGTGGGCGAACGTCTCGAGATACAGCACGAGGTCGTTGCGCTTGGCTCCGCGGTTGAACCACGTCGACAGCTCACCGACGTCGGTGGTGGGCAGGGCGTCGTATCCGTACTCGGCGGCGAGATCGACCACGGTCGACGGGCGGAGGCCGCCGTCGAGGTGATCGTGCAGCAGGACCTTGGGCGCTCGCCGGATCAGCTCGTTCATCATGCCGACACCGTACCGAGCCGCCGCAGCGGAAGTTCCGCCCGACGCTGCAACCAGTTCCAGGCCGGATACTCGGCGGCCTCGGAGATGCAGTGCACGGTGTACGCGTGCCGGCTGCGGTCCGACCGGTTGGCGTCGCTCCAGTGGGGGAGACGTCCGTCGAGCACGACCATCGTTCCGGCCGGCACCTCGAGCGGAACCAGGTCGTCGGGCGGGGTCGGCAGGGGAGTCGGGTCGAGCACCTCGAACTCGGTGCCGTCGTCGTCGGTCATCGCCCCGGCCCGCTTGAAGATCTCGCGGAGGCCGGTGCGGTGGCCGCCGGGCGCGGCCCACAGGCAGCCGTTCTCCGTCGTGGCGTCTTCGAGCGCGAACCAGAACCCGGTCACGGTGATCGGGTCGGTGTAGAGGAACGTGGCGTCCTGGTGACAGCCGACCTCGCCGCCGATGCCCGGCTGTT
>CAXAWD010000704.1:0-1529 GCA_963972325.1 uncultured Acidimicrobiaceae bacterium | reverse complement strand
GAGACCCTCGACACGGTCGATCTCGCCACCCGCCACGGCTACACCGCCGTCATGTCGCACCGCTCGGGCGAGACCGAGGACTCCACCATCGCCGACCTCGCCGTCGCCACCAACTGCGGTCAGATCAAGACCGGGGCGCCCGCCCGCTCCGACCGCGTGGCCAAGTACAACCAGTTGCTCCGCATCGAAGCCGAGCTCGGCGAGGCCGCCGCGTTCCGCGGACGGACCGCCCTCGCACCACGCTGAGTGCCGTCGTCGCGATGACCCCGTTCGGGCTCGTCCACCTGACAGACTGAGGACGTGACCGGCAAGAACACCTCCACGATCGCGCGCCCCGACAGCCGTCGGCGAGCGTCCGACCGTGGCCGGTCGCGGCTCGGCGACATCACGCGCCCGATCCGCATCGATCGCCGCATCACCAAACAGCGTCGCAGCACGATGTTGCTCGGGCTGGTCGCCGTGGCGATCGCAGGAGCGTTGGCCGCTGCCCTGTTCGTGCTGCCCGTGCAGACGTATTTCGGCCAGGACGCACGACTCGACCAGCGCAGCGACCAACTCGCCCAGCTGGAACAGGTCAACGACGACCTCCGCGCCGAGGTGGCACGGCTCCGCACCGACGACGGTGTCCGTGAGGCCGCCCGTGTCGAGCTCGGCATGGTCGAGGCCGGCGAGCGACGACAGTCGGTGCTCGCGCTCCCCGACGTGCCGACCGATCTGCCCGACGGGTGGCCCTACTCGCTGGTGTCGGGCATCGCCGACGTGCGCCGCGATCCACCGCCGCCCGTGAACGACGAACCTTGAGCACCGGGCGACCGGAGCGCCGGCGAGGCGAATGGCTGCATCGCGGCGAGCGCGCGATCTACGAGAGCGAGTGGGTCAACCTCCACGTCGCCGACGTCCTGATGCCCGACGGCACACAGGTCGATCACCACCTCGTGAGAATGCACCGCCCCGCGGTCGGCACGATCATCACGGGCGAACCGGGCGTGCTGCTCATCCACCGGCATCGGTTCATCACCGACACCTGGGGTTGGGAGGTGCCGGCCGGCGGCGTCGACGCCGGAGAAACCCCTGCGGAGGCGGCGGTGCGCGAGTCGGTGGAGGAAAGCGGATGGGAGCCGCTGCGCGTTCGGCAACTCTGTGCGTTCCACCCGGCCAACGGGCTGCTCGACCAGACCTTCATGATCTTCGTGAGCGACGAGGCGGTGCATCGTGGGCCACCGGTCGACACCAACGAGGCCGATCGGGTCGAATGGGTGTCGGTACCCGACCTGCGGCGCCTCCTGCTCGACGGTGACATCTCCGACGGCCTGTCGTTCGCCGCGATCTCGTACTGGTTCGCGTCCGGCGAGGCCGATTGACACGCGTCGACCTCGGGTCGCCCCACCGACCGGACACTACGGTGGCGTCGTGACCTCGACGATCGGGAGACTGCGACTCGCCCTCGGGCTGGTCCTGACGGTCTTCGTCGTCGGGACGATCGGTTTCTGGGCGTTCGGGCTCGGATTCATCGACTCGATGTACATGAC
>CAXAWD010000703.1:0-1535 GCA_963972325.1 uncultured Acidimicrobiaceae bacterium | reverse complement strand
CCAGCTCGGCTTCGCGACCGGGTCGGTCGCCGGGGCCGAGCCGTCGAGTGGGTCGATCGATGATGCGACCGCGGTGCTGATCGCGAGCCACGGCCGGGCCGAGGAAGACACCATCCGCGCCGCGCTCGACGCCGGTGTCGGTTTCGTCGGCCTGGTCGCGAGCGTGGTGCGCGGTCGCGCGGTGATCGAGTCGCTCGAACTGACCGACGCCGAACGGCAGGTCGTGCACAGCCCGGTCGGTGTCGACATCGGGGCCCGCACTGCCGAGGAGATCGCGCTGTCGATCCTGGCGTCGGTCGTGCGTGCCGTCCGCGTCGACGGGCTCAGGGCGCCGGCGTCCGACGACTCGGCCCGCCCGGCGACGGCGATCGACCCGGTGTGCGGCATGACGGTGACGATCGTCGACGGCACCCCGCACCTGCGCCACGACGGCGTCGACCTCTGGTTCTGCAATCCGGGTTGCAGAACCCGCCACGCCGAAGAACTCGGGGTCGCATGACCACCTCCGACGCGACGCCGGGGGCGGCATCCCTCGACGAACTGCGCCGACATCTGGACGCCGTCGACTACCTGGTCGACGAGGGGCTGTCGATGGCCCTGTTCCTCGCGATGCGGCTCGGGCAACCACTGCTCCTCGAAGGCGAGCCTGGGGTGGGCAAGACCACGGCCGCGAAGGCGTTGGCGGCCTCGCTCGGCACCGAGTTGATCCGCCTGCAGTGTTACGAGGGGATCAGTGCCGCCGAGGCCCTGTACGAGTGGAACTACCCGCGCCAGATGCTCGCCATCCGGCTCGCCGAGGCGAGCGGCTCGACGATGGTCGACGACGACCTGTTCACGCCCGAGTTCCTGCTCGACCGGCCGCTGCTGCGCGCCGTGCGTGCCGGCGGCGACGTGCCGCCGGTGCTGTTGATCGACGAGATCGACCGCGCCGACGACGAGTTCGAGGCGCTGCTGCTCGAGTTCCTCGGCGAGTCGTCGGTCACCGTGCCCGAGATCGGCACGTTCACGGCGGCGAGGCCGCCGATCGTCATCCTCACCTCGAACCGCAACCGCGAGCTCCACGACGCCCTCAAGCGCCGCTGCTACTACCACTGGATCGACTACCCGACGGTCGAACGCGCCGGCGAGATCGTGCGCCGGCGGGTGCTCGGGGCGTCGGCGGGCCTGGTCGAAGCGGCGACGGCCTTCGTGTCGTCGGCGCGCTCGCTCGATCTCGACAAGCCGCCCGGCCTCGCCGAGGCGATCGACTGGGTCAGCGCCCTGCACGCGCTCGGCATCTCCGAACTCGAACGGCACTCGGCGGTGTCGACGATCGGCGCGCTGGCCAAGACGCCGGACGACCTCGACCTCATCCGGAGCGAAGCCGAGGGTGTGACCTCGTGATGCTGGCGCATCACGAGGTGCTGCTGGTGATGCAGGGAACCGCGTCGGTCGGCGTGGCCGGTTGGGCCGCCACGATCGCTGCGCGCTGGTACTCGATCACCCATCGCCGCGACGCCGAACCCGATCCGCTGCCATCCGCTCATCCCGAAGGA
>CAXAWD010000702.1:0-1545 GCA_963972325.1 uncultured Acidimicrobiaceae bacterium | reverse complement strand
CGGCCGTCGGGATGTCGCGGCGGGCACCCGGGTACCGGTGCCAGTACCTGGTGCGTCCGACGTCGTCGGCCGCATCACCGGTGCCGGCGGCGCGGCGATCTCGGTGGTCGCCGACGTGACCGTGCCGAAGCAGGTCGACGACATGGTCGAGCGGGCGCGCAGCGAGTTCGGGGACGTCGACGTGCTCGTCGCCAATGCGGCGTACTCGCAACGGCGGGCCTGGAACGAGATCGACATCGACCAGTGGGACCGCACGATGGCGGTGAATCTTCGTGGGACGTTCCTCTGTGCCAGAGCTGTCCACCCGGGCATGCTGCGGAAGGGACAGGGCAGCATCGCCACGGTCACCAGCGTCACCGTCGAGTTGGGCATGGCCGGCCTATTGGACTACGTCACGTCGAAGGCAGGGATCATCGGGCTCACGAGGGCGCTGGCTCGCGAGGTCGGCGGTGACGGCATTCGGGTGAACAGCGTGATGCCGGGAGCGATCCGGACAGAGCACGAGGTCGAACTCGACCTCACACCGGCGGAAGAACTCGAGCGCGTGATGGCGGAGCGTCAGTCGCTGCCGCAGCGCGGCTTCGCGGAGGACCTGGCCGGTACCTTCGTCTACCTGGCCTCCGAAGACAGTGCGTTCGTGACCGGGCAGGTCATTGCCGTCGACGGCGGCTGGATACACCACTGACCGAGCGGTTCGGCCGGGAGTATCCCGCTCACCGGAAGAAGCGGTTGGCCATGGCTCGCTGGTTCTCGTAGATCGACCCTTGGCTGGGTGCCGGCGGCAGCGGCATCCTGACCGGCGCAGCGGTCACCCGCGGCTCGATCGTCGGTTCGCCGGCGACGATCATCGCGTCGAACCGTGCGAGATCGTCGACGGTCTCGACGAGCGGGAACGCGTCGGCTGCCGCGAACTGGAACAGCAGCAGGTTCCGCGAGCGGTCGGACCGGTTCGGTGCCGAGCCGTGGACCGCTCGGACGTGGTGGAACGTCATCGAGCCGGCCGTCCCGGTCATCTCGGCTGCCGCCCCGAAATCGATCGGGGTGGCGACGGGGTCGATCGCCCCGCAGAAGTAGCCGTTGGCGTGGTGATCGTGGGTCGGTCCGCGATGGCTCCCGGGGAGCACACACAGTGGACCGTTCGACTCGTCGACGTCGTCGAGCATGATCCCGACGGCGACGAGATCGTCGTTGGTGTGCGGATAGAACGCCCAGTCCTGGTGCCACTCGACCGCGGCGCCGTCGCCGGCGGACTTCATGTTCAGCTTGCTGGTCTGGAACCGGATGCTCGGTCCGATCAGCCGGCTGAGGATCTCGATCATCCGAGGATGGCGCACCAGATCGGCCACGCTCGCCATGACCGCGTGCGGTTGTTTGACGCGCCGAACCCGTGGGGCGTCGGGGGAGTGGCTGTCCTCGAGGTCGTACACCTCGTCGTTCGCGGTCCGCCCCGCCGCTGCGGCGACCACGGCGGCGAGCTCGCTGCGGATGGTGTCGAGTTCCGAAGCGGTGAGGACGTCGGGCACGACGATGTACCCCCGCTCGCGG
>CAXAWD010000701.1:0-1552 GCA_963972325.1 uncultured Acidimicrobiaceae bacterium | reverse complement strand
GGAGGCGGCGGCGGTCAGCTTCTCGGTCGGAATCCAGTCGTTGGTGTAGGCGCCCGCGATCGAGTACAGCGGGTAGGTGGTTCCGCCGATCAGCACCATCGCGAGCATGCTCGGTACCGAACCCACGTCGGAGACCACGAGGAGCACCGCGGCGCCGGCGGCGGCGAACGCAGCGAGGGCCCCGACGGCCCGACGGTCGATGTCGTCGGACGCCGCGGCGATCGGGAGATGGAGCAGCAGGCTCCCGACCGTGGGCAGCGCGACGAACAGGCCGATACTGCCGCTCGACACGCCGCCGCGGGTGGCGTACACCGCGGCCAGCCCGAGGAACGACCCGTGCGCCACGCCGACGAGGGCCGACGTGATGACGCCGGTCGGCACGATCTCGAACAGTTCGCGCAGCGTCATGCGCTCGGGCGGGGCGACCAGCGGCGGAGCGGCCTCCGCCGACAGCGCGACGGGCGCCACCGCGAGGGACGTGACGATGGCCGCGATGCCGAACACGGTGAGCGTGTTCGGGTCGACCAGTCCGACGCTGACCTGCCCGATGCCGTAGGCGACGATCGTGACCAGCGAGTACAGGCTGAGGATCCGTCCGCGATTGGCGTTCGTCACCAGCTGGTTGAGCCACGACTCGGCGACGACGTACTGTCCCGCGAGACAGGCGCCGGAGATGAACCGCAACGCGATCCATGCGTACGGCGTCACGAGCATGCCGGTGACGAGGACGGTGGCGGAGAGGAGCGACGCGAGCGCGGCATACACACGGATGTGGCCGACCGAGCCGAGCAACCGCAACGTGAGTCTGGACCCGGCGAGGAAGCCGAGGTAGTAGGCCGCGGTGACGAGGCCGATCAGGACGGTCGGGAAACCCTCGGTCTCGCTGCGGATACCGGCGACGGTGGCGAACAGGCCCGCACCCGAGAGCATCAGGCCCAGGCCCACGAACAGCGCCCATGTGGCCCAGGCGATCGATGTGGTGAGCGGCCCGCCGGTGTCGGTGGTGTCGTCCACGTGGGCGGTGTGCACGGCGAGACGCTATCGCTTCCCGGCCGAATCGTGTGGCGATCGGCGAGTCCGCGCCGACCCCGGTCCCACGGTCTGCGGCGGCTCCGTCCGGCGCGACCCGGCATCGCTGTGATTCGATGGCGGGATGGGTCGGGAACGAGGTCTGGCAGAACGAGCGGCGCGGTGAGCGGCCGGAACGACGTCGACGCGATCGTCATCGGCGCCGGGGTGATCGGGGCGTCGGTCGCTCTGGAGCTCGCACGAGGCGGGCGATCGGTCGTGGTGGTCGACAAGGGTCCGGGCCCTGGGTGCGGGTCGACGAGTGCATCGTCGGCCATCATCCGCTTCAGCTACTCGACCCGCGACCCGATCCTGGCGGCGTACGAGGCTGCGGCGATGTGGGGCGACTGGTCCGGCCACCTCGGCGTGACCGATCCCGACGGGCTGTGCCGACTGATCCCGACGGGCATCCTGATCTTCAGGACCACCGGCTACGACGGTGTGCAGATGCTCGAGCTCTGGGACGAGTTCGGAATCGAGCACG
>CAXAWD010000700.1:0-1566 GCA_963972325.1 uncultured Acidimicrobiaceae bacterium | reverse complement strand
CGTCGTCGGGCGCGTGTGCGAGCGCGACCTCGGCCTGGGTGTGGATCGACGCGATCGGCGACCGGAGTTCGTGCGAGGCGTCGGCGACGAACTGACGGCGACGCCGATCGTCGGAGTACAGCCGGTCGAGCATGTCGTTCATCTCGCCGGCCAGCGCCGAGATCTCGTCGTCCGACTTCGGCACGGGCACCCGCTCGTGCAAGGTCCCGGAACGGATCCGGCCGGTCTGCTCCGTGATCGCTCGCACGGGTCGGAGCGCACGGCCGGCCAGCAGCCACGTCGCGAGACCCGTCAGCAGCATCGCGATCGGCACGGAGAACCAGATCGCGTCGCCGAGCCGCTCGACCGTGCGGTCGATCCCTTCCGCCGACGCGGCCACGATGACCTCCACCCCGTCGACCTCGCGCGTGCCGAACACGAACTGATCGACCGAACGCTGCGGCGCGGCTCCGGCCGGCGGCTCGATGGGGATCGGGAGGTCGTCGAGCACGCTGTCCTGCAACTCGCGCAGGAAGTCGTCGGAGAAGAGTTCGTCGCCCAGATCCCCGAGATCGCCGAGATCGCCGAGTTCGCCGAGGTCGAGCAGTGGGCCGAGGTCGGTGTCGAAGCGTTCGTCCAGGTCGGCCAGGAACTCGTCGAGCGACAGCCCGCCGTCGGCGAACACGTCGGTCGCGAGGTCGAACACCGTCGGCGGGGCGAACGTGACGGCCAGTTGCTCCAGGCGTCGACCGGTGATCACCGCTCCGTCGGCGCTGGTCGGTGCGCCCTCGTCGACACGGACCCGCCCGTCGACGTCGATCACGCCGATCACACCGGGGAGCGGGACGACCACCACCGTGCCGTCCGACCGGAACGAACGCAACCGGTCGAGGGCACCCGCCTCGTCGAGGGACGAGGCGAGGTCGGCGATGTCGGGACCGAACAGTGCGGTCAGCTGCGGGGAGCCGATCGACCCGCCCGTACTCGTCACGGTGACCGCCTGATCGGTGAGCGCAGCCCGTTCGCTCGCGACCTCGGCGTCGAGTCGGTCGTCGACGAGTGCCCGTTCGACCGAACGTGGTGCGAGGAGCGCGGCGGTCACCGCGACCGCACCGACCACGACCACCGCGGCCACGGCGAGCCGGGTGCGGACCGAGCCGATCACGAGGTCGTCCCGGTGAGTTGGTAGCCGACGTTGCGGACGGTTCGCACCGCGGCCCGGCCGAGCTTGCGTCGCAGGTATCCCACGTACACCTCGGCGATGTTCGGGTCACCGTCGAAGTCGAAACCCCAGACCGTGTCGACGAGGGCTTGTTTGGGGACGACGTCCGGCGCTCGTCGGGCGAGGCACTCCAGCACCGCGAACTCGCGCGGCGTGAACTCGACGCGTTGACCGCCGGCGGTCCGACAGGCGAGTTGACGCGGATCGATCGCCAGGTCGCCGACGACGAGCGTGTCGCCGTCGGCGGCCGGGCGGCGTCGGAGCAGCGCCCTGAGCCGGGCGATCAGTACGACCAGCGAGAACGGCTTTCGGGGGGAGTCGTCGGCGCCCCGGGCGAGCGCCCCGGCCCCGTCGTACTCGCCCGC
>CAXAWD010000699.1:0-1567 GCA_963972325.1 uncultured Acidimicrobiaceae bacterium | reverse complement strand
AAGAACGTGTTCTACTTCGGCGCGGTCGCCGGTGGCGTCTGGAAGTCGGACGACGCCGGACAGTACTGGGAGAACATCACCGACGGATACCTCGGCACCGCGTCGATCGGGGCGCTCGCGGTCGCGCCGTCCGACGGCAACGTGATCTACGCAGGCACCGGCGAGACCACGATCCGGCTCGACGTCACCCACGGCGACGGCATGTACAAGACCACCGACGGGGGAGCCACGTGGAGTCACATCGGCCTCGCCGACAGCCGACACATCGGTGAGATCCGGGTGCACCCCGACGATCCCGATCTCGTCTACGTCGCCGCGCTCGGCCACGCGTCGAAGAACAACCCCGAGCGCGGGCTGTACCGCTCGGAAGACGGCGGTGAGCACTGGGAGCAGGTGCTGCACGTCGGCGACGGTGCGGGCGCGGTCGACGTGGCGCTCGACCCGAACAACCCGCGCATCCTGTTCGCCACGATGTGGCAGGCGCGGCGCACGTTCTGGTCGATCGATTCGGGCGGGCCCGACTCCGGCCTGTGGCGATCGATGGACGGTGGCGACACCTGGGAGAACATCAGCGCCAAACCCGGTCTGCCCGCCGGCGTGCTCGGCAAGATCGGCGTGTCGGTGTCGCCGGCGCGGTCGGGCCGGGTGTTCGCGATCGTCGAGGCCGAGGGTCGCAAGCGTGGCCTGTACCGATCGGACGACCACGGCAACACGTGGGAGCAGGTGTCGGCCAAGCCGGAACTCCAATGGCGCCCGTGGTACTACATGCACGTCATCGCCCACCCGACCGACGCCGACACGGTCTACGTGATGAACATGAAGGCGTGGAAGTCGATCGACGGCGGGAGGAACTTCGACGAGTGGCACACCCCACACGGCGACAACCACGCGCTCTGGATCGACCCCGAACAGCCCGACCGGATGATCGGCTGCGACGACGGCGGAGCCTGGGTGTCGCTCAACGCCGGCGAGTCGTGGTCGACGATCTACAACCAGTTGACGGCGCAGTTCTACCATGTCGCCACCGACGACCAGTACCCCTACATGGTGTACGGAAGCCAGCAGGACAACTCGTCGATCGCGGTGCCGAGCCGCACCAACAAGGGCGCGATCAACTGGGCCGACTGCTATCCGCCCGGCACCGCCGAGAGCGGCTACGTGGCGCCGAAGCCCGGCGATCCCGACATCGTCTTCGTGGGGGCGATCGGCAGCTCCCCGGGCGGCGGCGACGCGCTCCAGCGTTACGACCACCGCACCAAGCAGATCCAACTGGTCAGCGTGTGGCCCGAGGCGTACCACGACGGCAACTCCGCCGAGGTCCGCTTCCAGTGGACGTACCCGATCGTGTTCTCGCCGCAGGACCCGAACGTGCTGTACGCCGCCGGCAACAAGGTGTTCCGCTCCACCGACGAGGGCCACAGCTGGGAGGCGATCAGCCCCGACCTGACCGACGCCGACCCCGACACGATGGGCGTGTCGGGCCCGCTGACGATGGACACCGCCGGCGCCGAGATGTACGCCACGATCTTCTCGCTCATGGTCTCGAAGCACACGCCTGGTGTGTTGA
>CAXAWD010000698.1:0-1572 GCA_963972325.1 uncultured Acidimicrobiaceae bacterium | reverse complement strand
CCCGGATGAAGCTGGGGCTGATTCGCTCGCTCCCGAGCACGGTCAGGCGGTAGAACGCGGGGTTCTCCGGTTTGAGGTACTTACCCATGCCGCACAGGTTAGCCGACCCTAAGCTGTGATGGGTTTCCGTCGATCTCTCACTCGGGCCGACCGCGCCGGTAGCGCTGGACCACCTTGGCTCCGACGGGTACTGCGAACAGCATCATGAACACGCGGATCACCTGGGCGGCCACGACGAAGGTGACGTTCGCCCCGGTCGACGCGGCGATGGCCAGCACCGCGTACACTCCGCCGGGAGTGGTTGCGAGGTAGCCCTCGTAGCCGCTCGTCCCCGTCGCGGACGCCAGCCACAGGCCGAGCATCGCGCAGCAGACGGTGACGGCGATGATCAACATCAGCGATGCGGGCAGGACCCGCGAGATCGACTTCAAGCTGGCGACGGTGAACCGCAGTCCGGCCTGCCAGCCGATGACGATGTACGCCGCCCACAGCAACAGCGTCGGGACGGACGCGTCGAACGAGACGCCGAGCACGTCGGCGAGCGTGGCGATCATCAGCGGGCCGAGCAGGGCGGGGGCGGGCAGCCGGATCACCTTGGCCAGCATTACCCCGATGACGCCGCAGATCAGGACGAACGCAAGATCGATCCACAGCGCCTCGTGCACGTCGGCGGTGACCGAAGATTGTCCGGGTTGGGCGTCGAACACCAGGGTTGCGACCAGCGGCAGCGTTGTGGTCACCAGTACCACGCGCAGGTATTGCACCACCGCGACCACGCGTTCGTCGCCGCCCAACTCCTGGGTGATCGCCACCAGTCCCGAGGCTCCGCCTGCGACCAGCGCCAAGGAGCCGGTCAGTGAATCGATGTCTTTACGAAGCCCCAACAGCGCGCCGGCCGCGATCGACAGCAACAGGGTGCCGATGCATGCCAGCAGTACCGGCAGCCAGGTATCGCCCAGCGAGCTCAGAGTGTCGCTCTGCACGAGCGTGCCGATTTCGACGCCGAGGATTGCCTGCGCCGCCATGCCGAGTCTGCGGGGGAGCGGCGCTCGCTCGGTTCCGGTCGTCGGAGCCCATCCGGCGAGCGCGAACACGATCGCCACCAACAGTGCAACGAACAACGCAGCCGACGGCACGCCGAGCGCATCGGCCCCGACGGTCAGTGCGACCGTGACGAGAACCAGCAGCAGCCAGCGAATCAAGAAGGTCGCTCGATCTCGCGAACCTCGGGCGGCAGTCCCCACTCGGTACGGCCGAGTCGACTGAGCGGAGCGATGGTCTCGAACTCGGGCAGGCCGTCCTCGGCGAGAAATTCGGGTCGAACCGACACCGCGACGACGCTGCCCATGACGACGAAGCAGTTTCCCACCTCGACGACGCGGTGCAGGGTGGCTTCGATGGCGATCGGGGCCGCGGCTACCCGCGGCGGCGTGACGATCGCACTGGGTTCGCTCTCGATGCCGACGGCCTCGAACTCGCTGACGCCGTGCTCGAAGCTCGCCGAGCTGCCGTTGACCTGATCGACCAACGGTGCCGTGGCCAGGTTGACGACGAACTCGCCGGTGGCCTCGA
>CAXAWD010000697.1:0-1573 GCA_963972325.1 uncultured Acidimicrobiaceae bacterium | reverse complement strand
ACGGCGCGGTGCGTATCGACGGCGTCGGCACGGCGTGGAGCCCCGAGCCACGCACGTTGTTCGCCGAGCTCGCCGGCACGACGTCGCGTTTCGTCACCGCCGTCGCCGCGCTCGGCTCGGCACCGATCACGATCGACGGCCGCCCACCGCTGCGGGCGCGGCCGTTCGGTCCACTCCACGAGGCGCTCCGACAGATCGGTGTCGACGTGTCGCCCGGCGAGCGGTTCGGCAACCTGCCGGCCACCGTGACCGGTCCGCCCACGACCGGGCGGGTGGAGATCCGCGGCGACGTGTCGAGCCAGTACGTGACCGCGCTGATGCTGATCGGACCCGAGCTGCCCGGCGGCCTCGACCTGAGGCTCACCACCCCGCTGATCTCGCGACCGTACGTGGAGATGACAGCGGCCGTGATGGCGTGGTTCGGCATCACCGATGTCGACGTCTCCACCGATCGCATCAGGGTCGGCCCGGGTGCCTACGTGCCGGCCGACGTCGCCGTGGAACCCGATGCATCGTCGGCCGGCTACCCGCTGGCGCTGGCGGCCCTGTGCGGCGGCTCGATCACCGTGCCCGGTTTGGGCGAGGGAGCGCTTCAGGGCGATGCCCGGTTCGCCGACGTGCTCGGAGCGATGGGCTGCTCGGTGACTCGCGACGCCGACCAGGTGACCGTTGCCGGCAGCGATGTGTTGCTCGGTGTCGACATCGACATGGCCGACATCTCCGATCTGGTGCCCACGGTCGCCGTGGTGGCGGCGTTCGCATCGTCGCCGACCCGCATCCGCGGCGTCGGGTTCATTCGCGAGAAGGAGAGCGACCGGCTGGGCGATCTGTCGGCCGAGTTGCGTCGGGCCGGGGTCGACGTCGACGAGACCGACGACGGTCTCGAGATCCGGCCGTCGGCGACGCTGCTCCGGCCGGCGCGGCTTGCGACCCATCACGACCATCGATTGGCGATGGCGTTCGGAGTGCTCGGTTCGGCCAGTGACGGCATCGTGGTCGAGGACCCGGACGTCGTGTCGAAGAGCTGGCCTGCGTTCTGGACGATGCTCGACGAGCTCCACGCGTGAGTACACCCGTCGTCGCCGCATTCGATTTCGACGAGACGCTCACGGCGCGCGACACCGTGGTGCCGTTCCTGCGTCGGTTCGCGTCGAAGCGGCAACTCGCCGTCGGTGTGCTGCCGCACACGCTCAGGCTCCTCCCGATCGCCGTGCGGCGTGACCGTGACCGCCTGCGGGCGCTCGCGACCCACATCGTGTTCCGCGGGCGGGCGATCGGTGATGTCGAGGCCGAGGCACGCGCCTGGGGAGCGACGATCGCCGGCACCCTGCTGCGGAGCGACACCGTCGCCCGGCTCCGGTGGCACCAGGCGCAGGGCCACCGGGTGGTCATCGTCACGGCCAGCTACGAACAGTACGTCCGCGTGGTCGCCGACACCTTGGGCGACGTGGAGGTGGTCGGGACGCGGCTCGAGGTCGTCGACGACACCTGCACCGGCCGCCTCGACGGCCCGGCCCGACATGGCCAAGACGTTCCGCTGCACGAGCCGGTCCATGCCGGCGATGCCGATAGC
>CAXAWD010000696.1:0-1575 GCA_963972325.1 uncultured Acidimicrobiaceae bacterium | reverse complement strand
CGATCACGTCGGCACTCGTGCGCTGACGGATCGCCGGCGTGATCCGGCTCAGTGCGGTGGCGAACGCGAACACCTCAGCTCGATGCGCGAGCGCCAACGGGCGCGTCAGGTGGAGGTAGATCCGGGCGTACGCCTCCATCGAGCCGCTGACGTCGAGCAGCACCACGACCGGGCGCGGTCGCAGCTGCGGACGGTCCCGCAGCATCGTGACCACGTCGCCGCCGCTCCGCATCGCCGAGCGCATCGTCCGGCGCACGGCGAGCCTCCCGCCGCTCGATGCTGGCCGGTGACGCCGGGAGCGGCGTCGCGGCCAATCGTTCGCGGCCGCTTCGAGCCACCGGCCGACCCGCTCGAGTTCGTCGTCGTCGAGCAGATCGAACGGTCGGTCCATGTCGGCACCGACATCCGCCGGCCGCAGCTCGGGCAGCCCCACATGGTCGTCGTCGGGAAACGGATCGTCGTCCGAGGTGTCGCCCGCCGCCGGCAACGTCGCCCACGGCAGCGTGGTCGACACCGCGTCGGACTCGTCGGGTGTCCGCTGAAGACCGACGAGCAGATCGTCGTCATCGTCGGGCCGCTCGACCACGCGCCGTCGGGCGGTCGCATTGGGCACCCATCCCAACTCGACGTTCAGATCGACATCGAACACCGCGGCGAAGACCTGGTCGAACGTGACGAGATCCTCGTGGCGGGTGACGAAGCTCAGCCGGAGCACCCAATAGGCGTCGTCGACCGTCATCGGACCGACGGCATCGAGCGACGCCGCGCACCGTTCGACCGACGTGAACGCGACCGGCACACCGGCGCGACGCAGACGACGGGCGTACGTGGCGGCGAACAGCGCCCGGTCGACGCCACCGAAGAGTGTCTGCCCGGTCACCGCCGCCTGAGCAGCAGCACGAGCACGAGCAACACCGCCGCCACCGCACCCACGGGCGCCAGGCGCTTGAACACCGAGTCGCCCGCCAGGTCCATCAGGTCGAGCGCCTCCGGTTCGCGCGGTGGCACGCCACGGCTCTGCGGGCCTGGCCCCGGCTCCGGCTGTGCGGCGACCGAGCCGCCCGCTGCCGATGCAGCGGCGACGTCGGCGACCACCTGCTCGCCCAACAGTTCCTGTTCGATGCAGGCGACGAACTGGTCGATCAACTTCCCGGACACCTCGGCGATCATGCCCTTGCCGAACTGGGCGATCTTGCCGGCGACCTTGAGATCGGTCGAGATCGTCACCACCGTGTGCTCGCCGTCGGCACGCATGTCGGCGGTGATCGACGCCGACGCGTTGCCGGCCCCACGCGAGTCGCTGCCGTCGGCCACGATCTTGATGTGCCGACGCTCCTCGTCGACCACGGCGAACACCGCCTTGCCCTCGTACTTGGACGTGACCGGGCCGACCTTGATCTTCACGGTGCCCCGATACTCGTTGCCGTCGTGGTCGGTGAGCGCGGCACCCGGCAGGCAGGGCGTGATCGCCGGGATGTCGGTCAGCACCTCCCACGCCCGTTCGATCGGGGCATGGACGCGGAACTCGTTGTCGAGCTTCATCGGGTGTGGTCTCCTTCGGGATGAGCGGATGGC
>CAXAWD010000695.1:0-1575 GCA_963972325.1 uncultured Acidimicrobiaceae bacterium | reverse complement strand
TCGAGCATCTTGACGTACATCTGGAGCTGCACGTCGCCGCTCGCGACCTCGTCGTGGAGGCTGCGCCACTTGCGCACCTCCTCGGCGAACTCGGGCCCCCGGTCGGGTGGCTCGACGTTCAGCACATGGGCCAGGTGCGTCTGCAGAGCGGCGACCGCCTGCGGATGTTCGGCGTTCATCAGGTAGTGCGGGATGCCGACCCGCAACGACACCGACGGGATGCCGGCCGCAGCCAGGTCGGTCTGGATCACACCGACCACACCGGTGACGCCCTCGTAGGTGGGCTGGCCGATCCCGAGTCGGCCGGCGAGGTCGCGGTCGGTGGTGCTGCCGGTCACCTGCGGGGTGCGGGTGTGCGGCACCGCTTCGGCCGCGGAACCCACGGTGACGACCGCCTCACAGCCCAGTTCACGGGCGACATGGGTGATGCACGCCGAGTACGTCCGCCAACCGAGGTGCGGCTCGACGCCGACCAGCACCACGAGGTCGCGCCCGCCGCGCCCACGGACGACGTCGAACTCGTTCTCCGGCCAACGGATCGTGCGGAGCTCGCCCTCGTCGAACTCGACCAGCGGGCGTTCCTGCGTGAAGTCGTAGAACGGATCGGGGTCGATCGAACCGATCGTGAGTGCGGTGTCGGCCGGAGCGAACTGGTCGAGCGCGGTGGTGGCCGCGCCGCTGATGTCGAACAGGCCGGTCAGGGCGACGAGCATCACCGGTGATCGCAGCGGCCCGAGACCGTCGATCTCGAGCTCGAGGACGTCGACGACGTTCATCGACGTGAGTGTGTCAGGTCGACGCGCCGTTCATCGCACCGACCACGTGGTCGATGCACGCGGTGAGGGCCTCGACGTCGGCGGGGTCGATCGCCGGGAACATGCCGACGCGCAGCTGATTGCGGCCGAGCTTTCGGTAGCTGTCGGTGTCGAGCACCCCGTTGGCTCGCAGCGTGGCGCTCACGGCGGTGGCGTCGATCGAGTCGTCGAGGTCGATCGTGGCGACGACCGACGACCGCTTGGCGGGGTCGGCGACGAACGGCGTCGCCCACTCGCGTGCCTCGGCCCAGCCGTACATGATCGAGGCCGACTCGTCGCTGCGGGCCGCGCAGCCCTCGAGGCCGCCCTGGGCGAGCATCCAGCGGATCTGCTCGTTCAACATCAGCAACGTCGCGACGGCCGGGGTGTTGTAGGTCTGGTTGGAGCGGCTGTTGGTGAGCGCGATGCCGAGGTCGAGTGATGCTGGGCGCCAGCGATCGGACGCGGCGATCTGCTCGATCCGCTCGACGGCGGCTGGTGAACACGCCGCCAGCCAGAGTCCGCCGTCGGCGGCGAAGCACTTCTGCGGCGCGAAGTAGTACACGTCGACCTCACTCGGCTGCCAGCGCAGGCCACCGGCACCCGACGTGGCATCGACGGCGACGAGCGAGTCGGCGTCCGCTCCCTGTGGCCGACGGAGCTGCATGGCCACGCCCGTCGACGTTTCGTTGTGCGTCAGTGCGTACAGGTCGATGCCGGCGCTGGCGACCGCGTCGGGGTGGTCGCCGGTGTCGCTCGACACGATCATGGGGTCGCCGAG
>CAXAWD010000694.1:0-1581 GCA_963972325.1 uncultured Acidimicrobiaceae bacterium | reverse complement strand
GATCTCGTTCGTGTCGACCGCCACGCTCGGCGAATGGGACGAGCGCCGATTCCGCCAGAACCTGATCCTGGCCGGCTCGGGCGAGGACGAACTCGACGAGATGATCACGATCGGTTCGTGCACGGTGACGATCCGCAAGCCGATCGAGCGATGCGTGATGGTGACCCGACCTCAGCCGGGGATCGAGCGCGACCTGGGCGTGTTGAAGACGATCATCCGAGCGCGCGACAACCAGCTCGGCGTCGGCGCCGTCGTCACGTCCGCGGGTCGGATCGCGGTCGGCGACGAGGTGGCCGCTGCTCGGCCCTGATCAGAGCAGATCGGGGCGTTCCCACGCTTCACCGAGCACGTGCTCGGCGAGGAACGCGAGCACGGTTTCGTACCAGACACGGGCGTTGCCGGGCGCGAGCACCCAGTGGTTCTCGTCGGGGAAGTAGAGGAACCTCGACGGCACCTCGCGTTTCTGCAGGTCGTACCAGAGCCGAAGGCCCTCGCCGATCGGTACCCGGTAGTCCTTGTCACCGTGGATCACCAGCATCGGCGTGACGATCGAGTCGGCGAACCGGTGCGGCGAGTTCGCGTCGTATCGGCCCGGCGCGGTCAGGGGATCGCCGAACTCCTTCTCCCAGTGGAACGATGCGTCGGTGCTGCCGACGAAACCGTCCAGGTGCCACAGGCTGGCGTGGGTGACGATCGCGTCGAACCGGTCGGTCTGCGTGGCGACCCAGTTCGCCATGTAGCCACCGAACGAACCGCCCATCGCCGCAGTACGCGACGCGTCGATCTCCGGGAGTTCGATCGCGGCGTCGACCGCGGCCATCAGGTCGGTGAACGGTTCCGCACCCCAGGCGCCCCAGCCACGCCTCACGAAGTCCTGTCCGAAGCCCTGCGACAGACCGGGGTTCGGCATCAGCACCGCGTACCCCCGGGCGGCGAGGTTCCATGGGGTCCAGCGCCAGGACCACGCGTTCCAGCTCATCAGCGGTCCGCCGTGGATCCACAGCACGAGCGGTGCCGGCGACTCGGCCGATGCCCCCTCGGGGAGCACGAGCCATGACTGGACACGCACTCCGTCGCCTGCCTCGGCGTCGACGGACCGAACCGTTCCGGGCACCGTCGTGACCGCGCCGGGGGCGGGCAGCGCGACCGGGTGCTGATCGGGCGTCGTGGGGTCGAGCCGCACCGGTGCGGGCGGCGAGTCGATCGCGGACCGCAGGGCGTAGAGCGCCGAGCCGTCGGCGGCCACGCAGACGTCGCTGTACGCCCCGGTGGCCGTCAGGCGAACCGGCGCTTCACCGGGGGCGACCCGGAAGATCGGGCGGTGCCCGTCGTCGTCAGCGAGGAAGTACACGGCATCGCCGTGCGCGTCGAACTGTGGCGTGTCGGGCCACCGGTCGAACCCCGGGGTCAGCTCGGCGGTGTCACCGTTCGCCAGATCGACGACCATCAGCGTCTGGTCGGGCGGGGCGTCGTGGGTCGACTGCTGTTGCCGGACGAACACGACCCGACCCGAGTCGGGCGAGAACGCCGGCGCCCCCATCGAGGCGTCGGTCTCGTCGGCGACCACCCGCTCGTCGCCGG
>CAXAWD010000693.1:0-1586 GCA_963972325.1 uncultured Acidimicrobiaceae bacterium | reverse complement strand
CGAGGGTGTACGACGTGCTGAGTCCCACGTCGTCGGTCGCCCGGATCTCGAACTCGTAGCGGCCCTGGTCGAGGGTGAACGGCGTCGTGTACGTCCAGTTGTAGCTGGTGCCCGAGATGTTGGCCGGTGAGATCCGGTGCCAGCGCCGGATGAGCCCGATGCCCCACTGGCCGGCACTGTCGAGGTTCTCGTCGGTGGTCCGGTTGCGAATGCGGATCTCCACGTCGCGCAGACCCTCGTCGTCGCTCGCGATGCCGGTCAGCGTGAGCGGCGAGCCGGGGGCCACCTGGTAGACCACGTCGAACGGAGGGGACACGACGACCGGCGAGGTGATCGCCACCTCGGGCCGGATCGCCGTCTCGTTCACGATCCACGACCGGGTCGAGCTCCGAAGATCGGCCTGGCCGGAGGTGTCGACCGCGATCGCCTGCATCGTCCACTCGCTCTCGTACGGAACGGTGACCTCGTAGGACCACGTGGCGTCGATCGCACCGACCACGTCGGGCTCGATCGTGACCGTGTTGTACAGGTCGTCGACGGTGCCGTCGTCCTGAAGGTACCGGTTCTGTGCGTCGCGGAGCGAGATCCGGATGGCGGCGACGCCGAGGTCGTCGTCGGCGGTGCCGGTCGCCGTGAAGTCGAGCGTCGGGATCACACCGGACGGGCCGGTGATGCGGGTGTTCGGCGTCTCGTCGGAGAGTCCGAACGTCTCGATCCACAGCCGGTCCTTGGTGTTGGCACTGCTGCCGTTGTTGCCGAAGGTCCGGGCGAGGAACTTGATCTCGCGGTTGCCCGAGATGGTGAGGGGGAGCGCCCAGGTCGTGGATGTCGAGCCCGGGTCCTCCACGATCGCGTTGACCGCGTTCCAGTTGCCCCAGGTCACCAGGTCGTCTTGGAGGTAGCGGCCGTTGCTCACGACCTCGACCTGGACCCGCTGGACGCCGCTGGTGGCCGTTGCCGTGCCTCCGATCACGAACTCTTCGTCGGCCTTCTCGACACGACCTTCGACCGGGTACAGGATCTTGGTGGTGTTCTGACCGTCGGGGGTGACGCTCTCGATGTCGTAGAACGCCACGCGTCCGACTCGGTAGCCGCCCTGGATCATGCCGTCGCCACCGGTGAAGAGGCCGCGCGGTGTGACCAGCATCGCCTTGTTGCCCTCGAACGAGTTCGAGCCGGGGTTCCACTCGATCGCCTTGCCGTAGACCGGGTCGATGGCGGTGATGTGGTTGCGGATGACGATGTCGTCGCCGAGGCCGTAGCCGGCGAGGCCCTGCCCCTGCCCGTAGCCGACGTTGTCGAGGCCCGGCCAGGGGTCGGGTGCGGTCTGCGACTCGACGTAGTTCATGTGGCCGCCGAGGAAGACGGCGTCATCGGCGATGTCGATCGAGTAGATGCTGTCGAACATCCGCGAGATCCACAGCGGCTCCTGGAGGTCGCCGAGCATGTTCCCGTCGTCGTCGAACAACCGGTAGGCGACTGCCGTGTCACTGATCGGAGGGCGGTCACCGCCCGAGCCGGAACCCACGACGAAGTAGGAGCCGTCGGGGGAGATGGCGCCGGTGTAGATCCGGTTGATGCCCCCG
>CAXAWD010000692.1:0-1589 GCA_963972325.1 uncultured Acidimicrobiaceae bacterium | reverse complement strand
ACGATCCGAACTGTCCGATCAGGATCGCCGCTTCGTGACCGAGCTGGTCTACGGGACCACCCGGATGCGGCGGGCCTGCGATGCGCTGATCGACCGGTTCGTCACCTCACCGCCCGACCCTGCGACCCGCACCCTGCTCCGGCTCGGCGTGTATCAGCTCGAGTTCGCCGGGGTGCCGCCGCATGCAGCCGTCAGCGAGACGGTCTCGCTGGCGCCGAAGCGGGTGCGCGGGTTCGTCAACGCGGTTCTCCGCAAGGCATCGTCCACCGACATGGTCTGGCCGTCCGAGTTCGCTCGCCTCAGTTATCCGGACTGGATCGGGCGCCTCCTGGTCGACGAGTTGGGCGAGGACGCCGCGATGCGATCACTGGCCCGCATGAACGAGGCCGGCTCGGCCACCGTGCGGGCCGACGGGTACGTGCAAGACGTGTCGTCGCAGTGGGTGGCCGCCGCGGTCGAGGCCGTCCCCGACGAACGGGTGCTCGACGCCTGCGCGGCACCGGGTGGGAAGGCCACGGCGTTGGCCGCCACCGGCGCCACCGTGGTCGCCGCCGACGTGCGACCCGGCCGGGTCCGCCTCATCACCGAGAACATCGAGCGGCTCGGTGCCACCAACATCGAGGCGGTCGTCGCCGATGCCACCGACCCGCCGTTCGACCCCGCCTCGTTCGACGCGGTGCTGATCGACGCGCCGTGCAGCGGCCTCGGTGCGCTCCGCCGTCGCCCCGACGCACGCTGGCGCATCCGACCCGACGACGTCACCGACCTCGTCGCGCTGCAACGCAGGATCATCGACGCGTCGGCGGCGCTGGTCGCCCCAGGCGGCCGGCTCGTCTACAGCGTGTGCACCCTCACCGCGGCCGAATCGATCGAGCATCCGGTTCCCGCCGGGTTCGTCGTCGACGACCGCGAGCCACCCGTCGGCACCTGGCAACCATTCGGTTGCGGGTGGCGGGTGCTGCCCCACGAGGCCGACACCGACGGCATGGTGCTGATTCGCTACCGTCGCTCCACATGAGCCACTCCGAGCCCGCCGTCGACGAGGCAGCGCTGTACGCCAAGGTGCTGACCGTGAGCGACGGCGTGTTCCACGGGGCCCGTGACGACACCGGTGGGCGTGGTCTTGCCGCCCACCTCGCCGCCAACGGTTTCGACGTGGTCGACCATCAGGTCACACACGACGGCGCCGACCAGGTCGCGGCGCGGCTCACCGCGATGTGCGACGGGTTCGCCGGGCTCGTGGTGACTACGGGCGGCACCGGTTTCGCCCCTCGCGATCAGACGCCCGAGGGCACACGCGCCGTCATCGAGCGCGAGGCCCCCGGGCTGGCCGAGGCAATGCGGCTCGTCAGCCCGTTCGGTCGTCTGTCGCGGGGCGTGGCGGGCATTCGGGGCAACACGATCATCTGCAACACGCCCGGCTCGCCGAAGGGAACCATCGAGCAGATCGATGCCGTCATCGACGTGCTCCCGCACGCGCTTCGGCTCCTGCACAGCGACCCGACGTCGCACTGATGGTCCGCGCCGGCCGCGCTACGCCGAGGCGTGCTGCCGCACGGGTTCGATCCTGAGACCTTCGTAGTAGTGGT
>CAXAWD010000691.1:0-1589 GCA_963972325.1 uncultured Acidimicrobiaceae bacterium | reverse complement strand
TCGACCAACCGGCGAGCCTCGGGCCTGATCTTGCCGAGGAGTACGGGCAGCACCTGCTCGTTGAGCGCCAGGAGGTCGTCTTGGCGCTGCCCGCGGACGAAACCGAGGATGCGGTCGCGAGCGTCGTCGCTGGCGCCGGTGTCGTGATCGCCGCGCAACTTGAACGTGGCTGCGGTCACTGCGTCGCGCAGCAGTTCGCGGGTGGGCATCATGTGCGTGGAGCGGGCAGCCCGTGCGAGCGCGAAGGCCGACGACCCGGCGATCAATGTGCGATCGAGATCGAAGAACGCTGCGCTCGGGCCTGACGCCGACACGTACGCGGTCATGGGTTCACCGTACCGATCGGCGGGCGTCGATCGCGAGCGCGTACGCCGCTCGTTTCGCCACTCCGAAGCGTCGGGCGACCGCAGCTGCCGCGTCGCGGGTGGAGGCACCGGCGTCGAGTTCGGATCGGATCGCATCGATGAGCGTGTCGTCGTCGACCGGGGTGTCGTCGACCGGTGCGCCGCCGAGCACCACGACGTACTCACCCTTGGGTGCGCCGACGTCGATCGAACCGAGCGTGCCGCGCACGACCGTTTCGTACAGCTTGGTCAGCTCGCGGCAGACGGCGACGGGACGGTCGTCGCCGCACGCCGCTCGCAGGTCGGTCAGTGTGCGCTCGATGCGGTGCGGTGCCTCGTACACGACCGAGGTGCGCGACTCGGCGGCGAGTTCGGCGACGCGGCGCTCGCGGTCGCGTCCGCTGCGTGGCAGGAACCCTTCGAACACGAACCGGTCGGTCGGCAGCCCGCTGATCGTCAGCGCAGTGATCGCAGCGACCGGGCCGGGCACCGCCGAGACGGTGTGGCCGGCATCGAGTGCGGTCCGCACGAGCCGTTCGCCGGGATCGGACACCCCCGGGGTGCCGGCATCGGTGACGACGGCGACGTCGTTGCCCGCGCCGAGTTCGGCGAGCACGTCGTCGATCCGATGGAACTCGGTGTGGTCGTTGGCGACCGCCAGGCGTTCGACACGGATGCCGGCGTGTTGGAGGAGGCGGCCGGTGCGGCGCGTGTCTTCGCAGCACACGAGCGTCGCGGCGGCGAGGACCTCGACAGCTCGTGGCGGCAGGTCGCCCAGGTTGCCGATCGGCGTGGCGACCAACCAGAGCGTGCCGCCGCCGTTCATGGTTCCCTGATCTCGACCACGTCGCCGACGCGCAGGCCCCAGCGGGCGAATGCGCCGGCCTCGGCCTCGACGACCACGTTCGCGCGCCACACCGGAACCCCGATACGACGCTGGTGCATCTGCATCGTCTTGACGACGACTCCGTCGTCGCTCACGAACGCCACGTCGATCGGAAACCGCATGCCGATCGTGTGGACCCACCGGCACGGGCGGAGCACGAGCGCACCGTCGAGGCCGTCGCGACCCAGCAGGCCCTTCCGCCGGGCGGAACGCGCATCAGCGACTTCGACGGAAGCGAGCACACGAGCGTCTTCGGTCACCAACCACGGCACGCACGCAGTGTGCCAGTTGGGATGACGGTGAGCTACACGTTGAAGCGGAACTCCATGACGTCGCCGTCCTGGCCGATGTAGTAGATC
>CAXAWD010000690.1:0-1598 GCA_963972325.1 uncultured Acidimicrobiaceae bacterium | reverse complement strand
ACGATCTTGGGCCGCCGTTGGGCCCTGCGAAGCCGCCAGAGCACCTCGAGCCGGGTTCCCATGGTGTCGACCGCGGGGCTGACCCGCTCGAACGGGAGCGTCTCCCAGGCGGGGAAGTGGGCGACCGCATCGGCGCCGACGTACTGGCAGAGGTCGTCGTAGAGCTGCCCGGCCATCGCCCCGGTGGGGCAGGCCACCACGAGCGGTCGGTGGTTCGACAGGTGGGAGAGCGCGGCGATCGAGATCGGTCGCGCCACCTCGACGATGGCGAGACGGGCCTGCGGGTCGCTCAGCGCCCGGGTGAGGCCAGGTTCGTCGCGCAGGAGCGGCGGCAGCGCCGCGAGTTCACCGGCCATGGATGTTCTGCATCGCTGCGTCGATGCCGTCGGCGATGATGAGCTCGACCGCGTCGGCTGCGACCTGCACGGCGACGTCGAGCGTCTCGCGCTCGCGACGGGGAATCTTGTTGAGCACGTGACCGGCGCCGCGTTCCTTGTTCGGTGGTTTCCCGACGCCGATCCGGACCCGCAGGAAGTCCTGTGTCTTCAGGTGCTGTGCGATGCTGCGCAGGCCGTTGTGTCCGGCCAGCCCGCCACCGTACTTGAGCTTGACGACGCCCGGTTCGAGATCGAGTTCGTCTTGGACGACGATGATCTGTTCGGGAGACTCGATGCGGTAGCGGCGCACGAGCGACGACACGGCGCGACCCGACTCGTTCATGAACGTGAGCGGGAACGCGAGCGCGGCCCGGACGACGTCGCCGTCGACAGGAAACCGCGCCTCACCGATCAGCGAGTTGTCGCGACCGGCCTTCAGCGGCGCGTCGTGACGCTCGGCGAGCACACGGACGACCTCTTCACCGACGTTGTGGCGTGTGCGCTCGTACTTCGGGCCGGGGTTGCCGAGTCCGACGACGAGCCAATCGAACGGTGCGCCCTTGCCGGCACGCCGGTCGAAGAGACCCATGGGTCAGCGGACGCCCTGGGGCCGTCACTCGGCGGCGTCGTCGCCGCCGGCGTCGGCAGCGGCTTCGCCGTCGGAGGCTTCGCCTTCGGAACCCTCGCCCTCGGCTGCCTCGGCGGCTGCGTCTTCCTCGTCGAGCACCGGGGTGCGCATCGTGAGGACGGTGACGACGGCCCAGTCGTCTTCGCCGGTGGCGGTGACGCCGGCCGGGAGGGACAGATCGCCGATGGTGATCGTGGAGTCCATGTCCATGTCGGACACGTCGACGACGATCTCGTCGGGGATGTTGCGAGGCGTCGTGGAGATCTCGAGCTCGTTGCGGTTGAGGTCGACCAGGCCACCCTCGTCGCTGACGGCCTTGGCGTGGCCCGTGAGGTGGACCGGCACGGAGACGGTGATCTCGGCGCTCAGGTCGATCTGGATGAAGTCGACGTGGCGGACGGTGCGGCGAACCGGGTCGCGCTGCAGGTCCTTGACGATGGCCGGGTAGGTGGTGCCGTCGACGTCGAGGTCGAGGATCGTGTTCATGCCGGCGCTGCCCGAGAGGGCCTTGCGCAGGTCACGACGGGGCACCGAGATGCTGATCGGGTCCATGCCCATGCCGTAGACGACCGCGGGGATCGAATCGGTCGCCA
>CAXAWD010000689.1:0-1603 GCA_963972325.1 uncultured Acidimicrobiaceae bacterium | reverse complement strand
GATCGAACGCCTCGAACGCGCTGCCGACCTGGGTTCCGGCGGCCGCTTCGTCGGCCATTCCGTTGCTCCCGCTGGTCCCGTCCACGTGCCGTGGCGCCAGATCCACGACGAGGCGCTGTCGGTCGCCGCCGCGCTGCAGGCGAAGGGCCTGCTGCCCGGTGACCACGTCGCCGTGTTGGGCCCGACCAGCCGCGAGTTGATGACGATCGTGCGCGGGTGCTGGCTCGCCGGCATCGCGTCGATGGTGCTGCCGCTGCCGATGCGGATGGGGTCGCTCGACGAGTTCGTGAACTCGACCCGTGCTCGCATCCGACACGGCGACGCCAAGCTGGTGCTGATCGACGATCAGCTCGCTGCGTTCTACGAGGCTGCCGCCGGCGATCCGCCGATCGAGCCGATGGGCTCGGTGCTCCCGGGCGCTCCGAACGTGCCGACCGCCGACCGGTGGGAACGGCCCGAACACGACCCCGAGCGGCTCGTCATCCTCCAGTACACCAGCGGCTCCACCAGCGAACCCAAGGGGGTCATGATCCCCGACCGGGTGCTGTCGGCCAACATCGACGCGTGTTGCGAAGCCGCCGAGCTCGGTGTGGGCGAGACGATGGTGTCGTGGCTGCCGCTCTACCACGACATGGGTCTCGTCGGGTTCCTGGCGCTTCCGATGACCAAGGGCGTCGATCTGGTGCAGGCCGCGCCTCAGGACTTCATGGCCAAGCCCGGCAACTGGATGCAGTGGATCTCCGACTACGGCGGCACGGCCACTGCCGGACCGAACTTCTCATGGGTGCTCGCGACCCGGGCGCTCAAGCGTGCCGAGGGGCTCGACCTGTCCACGCTCACGCTGGCGCTCAGCGGTGCCGAGCCGGTCGACCCGAAGGCGGTCGACGCGTTCGTCGCCGCTGCCGAATCGTTCGGGTTCCGGGCCGGCAGCGTGTTCCCGGCGTTCGGCATGGCCGAGACGGCGATCGGCGCATCATTCCCCGAGCGTGGCGCCGGCCTCCAGTGCGACACCGTCGATCGGGAGGTGCTCGAACGGACCCGGGTGGCCAAGCCGGTCGAGATCGACGACCCCGACGACCTCGCCGTTCGTGCCCGGCGACTGCCGATGCTCGGCACGGCGGTGCCCGGCATGGAGATGAAGATCGCCGACCCCGACACCCGCGAGGAGCTGCCCGAGCGGCACGTCGGAGAACTGTTGCTGCGCGGCACGTCGGTCACGCCCGGCTACTACAAGCGCGAAGCGGCGACGCAGGCGCTGTTCCACGACGACTGGCTCTGCACCGGCGACCTGGCGTACATGCTCGACGGTCAGCTGATCCTGTGCGGCCGGATCAAGGACGTGATCATCGTCGGTGGCCGCAACGTGTTCCCCGAAGACATCGAGCGGGCCGTCGGCGGGCTCGAGGGCGTCCGCGCGGGCAATGTGATCGCGTTCGGCGTCGAGGGGTACAAGGGCAAGGAGTCGGTGGTGGTTGTGGCCGAGGTGCGCGCCGACGATCTCGACACGGTGCGGCACGAGATCCATCACCGCACGCTCGACGTGTGCGGGCTGCCGCCCCGCGACGTGATGCTGGTACGGCCGGGCACGCTGCCCAAGACCAGC
>CAXAWD010000688.1:0-1604 GCA_963972325.1 uncultured Acidimicrobiaceae bacterium | reverse complement strand
ATCGGGTCGCCCGCGCCGCCAAGTACGCGCTCGACGAGGCCGGCATCGGGATCCCGTTCCCGATTCGCACGCTGGACATACCGCCGGGGACGTTCGACCGGGCCGGAACGACGGACGGCTGACCGAGCGCGGTTCAGTCGTCGGCGACACCGACGGGCACGTGACCGGCCCGCATCGCCGGCACCACACGGGAACCGACCGCCACCCGATCGAGGTGCGACTGGAGCGACCTGACCGTGCTGCCCGACGGCAGCCGCAGCGTGTAGCACCAGCTCGACCCACGGAACTCGGCCGCGTCGATCGAGGCCGCGCCGCCCGATTCGACGGTGAACGTGATGTCGTCGGGGCGCACCATCGCCAACTCGGCCGGCGCGGCCGGTTCGTCGATCCCGGCGATCTCGGCCGCCGCGACGGGCCACGGCAGGAAGCTCGCCTCCCCCATGAACGCAGCGACGAATCGGTTGACCGGCTCGTGGAACACCCGCTCGGGAGTGTCGATCTGCACGACCCGCCCCGCACGCATCACGGCGACACGATCGCCGACGGCCAACGCCTCGTTCTGGTCGTGCGTCACGAGAATGGCCGGGGTCTGCGTGGATCGCAGGATCGCAGCGACGTCGTCACGGACCCGGGCCCGCAAGTTGGGATCGAGGCTCGCGAACGGCTCGTCGAGCAGCAGCAGCGCCGGGCGGGGCGCCAGCGCCCGGGCGAGCGCGACGCGCTGACGCTCGCCGCCGGACAGCTCGTGGGGGTAACGGTCGCCGTACCCGGCCAGCCCGACCAGCTCGAGCATCTCGGCCACACGGCGGGCACGGTCTCCGTCACGGACCCCGAACCCGATGTTCCGGGCGACGGTGAGGTGTGGGAACAAGGCGTGTTCCTGGAACACGAGCCCGACCCGACGGCCCTCGGGCGGCACCGCTCGGCGACCGTCATCGACCACCACGCCACCGAGTTCGACCATGCCGGTCTCGGTCGGCTGCAGCCCGGCGAGGATCCGGAGCAGGGTCGACTTGCCGCACCCGCTCGGGCCCACCAGCGTGAGCAGTTCGTGATCGCCCAGTTCGAACGACACGTCGTCGACCGCGACCGCACCGTCGAACCGTTTGGAGACCCCCTCGACCCGCAACGCCGTCATCGCGACGCTCCGTCGAGCCGGCGCGAGAGCAGGAAGACCGGGACCAGCGCGACCACGATGATCGACAACGCCGGCAGCGCTGCCTGCTCGTATCGCGACTCGGATGCCAGGTTGAAGACCCACACCGGCAGCGTGTCGAACCCGAGCGGGCGCAGGAGCAACACGATCGGAAGCTCTTTGAGCGCGTCGACCCCGACGAGCACGGCGGCGGAGAACAACGACGCCTTGGCCAGCGGCAGGTGGACGCGGCGGGCGGTCTCGAGCGGAGCGGCGCCCAGCGTGCGCGACGACGCCGTCATCTCGTCGGGGACCTGACCGACCCCCGACTCGACCGCGCTCAGACCTGGTGCCAAGAACCGGACGGTATAGGCGTACACCAGGACCAGCAACGATCCCGTGGCCACGAACCCGGGGATGTCCAGGCCGATCGCTTCGAGCCCCCCGTCGACGGCGACCACCGTGAGGA
>CAXAWD010000687.1:0-1629 GCA_963972325.1 uncultured Acidimicrobiaceae bacterium | reverse complement strand
GCTTGTTCGTTGAAGCTGTAGAGCAGGGGGCCGAACTTGCCGATGTCGATGCGACACAGGCTGGCCTGCGACAGGTGGCAGTGGAACATGATGTCCATGGTCGCGTTGAGCGCCCACGACACCGCCGACTTGATCGGCGACACGTGGCTGACGACCACGATGTTGCGGCCATCCAAACGGTCGACGAGGTCGGCGCAGGCGCCGCGCACCCGAGCATCGAGCGCTCCGAAACTCTCGCCGCCGGGGGTGGCGAACTCACGATTGGTGCGCCACGCCTGCCACACCTCCGGCGGCACCTCCCCCACCGGCACCCCCTCGTACTCGCCGTAGGCCACTTCGATCCACCGGTCGTCGGTCACGATCTCGTCACCGAAGTAGCCCGCGGTGTCCTGCGCCCGCTGGAGCGAACTCGCGATCACCTCGTCGACCGGCCCGATCCGCTTCGCGACGGCGGCGGCCTGGCGGTGCCCGAGTTCGTCGAGCGGCGGGTCGAGCCGCCCTTGGAGCAACCCACTGGCGTTGGCCTGGGTACGGCCGTGACGGACGAGGTAGAGCACGACGTCAGTGAAGCACAGTTCTGCCCGCTACAGCGGCAGGGACAACTGCCCGGTGCGGAAGAACCACGCCCGACGTTCCGGATCGCGTAGGTCGGCGCGCTGCACGATCCACCAGCACAGCCCGATCCCGATCAGTTCGAGCGGCACGTTCCACCAGCCGCGCGCGGCGACCGGGTGCTGCGCGCCGTCGAACGACAACCCGCCGAACGGCCACCAGAACACCGTCGTGTTCGTCCACGCGCCCGTGAACACGAGGTGCAGCAGCGTGCCGACCGGCAACCCCAGCAGGGTCTTCCGGATCGGCTTGCGGCCCGGCGTGGCGAGCATCAGGACGACCAACAGCGCCACGCTGAACGTCACGCTGTGCAACACCCGAGCCCCGCCGAAGACCGCATCGACCGCGGCCGGCAGCACGGCGCCGACCACCAGCAAGCGGTAGTCGAACGCGGGGTCGCGGAACACGAACCACACCGCGACGACCACGGTGCCGATGAACCAGAAGAACATCGGGGCTCAGACGGCGAGCAGTCGACCGCACTGCGGGCAGTCGGCGAGACCGCCCTTGGCGACGTTGTCCTTCACCGTGTCGACCTCGGCCGCGGACAGGTCGAGGTGACAGCCCTCGCAGCGCGAGCCCGACAGCGTGGCCGCCGCGATCAAGTGCTGCTCGCGCAGCCGGTCGTAACGCCGCAGGATCTTCTTGTCGACGGCGGAGCGCAACGACTCCAACCGGGTGTCGATCCGCGCCAGCTCACCGTCGATGTCGCTCTCGGCCGAACTCGCCTCCTTGTCGGCGGCGATGTAGGTCTCGGTCAGCGCGCCCTCCTGGGCGAGCAGACCCTGCAGCTTCTCGTCGGCCGCCGCCTGCTCTTCGAGCGCCGCGAGTTCGACGTCGTCGAGCCGACTGCGCTCTTCGCGCAGCGTCGCGATCTCGTGCTGGAGCGCCTCGGCCTCGCGTGGGGCGATCACCGTCTTGAGCTGCTGGTGGAGCCGTTCGAGTTTCGTGTCGATCTCGTGGGCGTCCTGTTCGGCCTGCTCGATGGTGGCACCGAGCTCCTCCACCCGCTTGCGG
>CAXAWD010000686.1:0-1645 GCA_963972325.1 uncultured Acidimicrobiaceae bacterium | reverse complement strand
CGAGCGAGTCGTCGTGATCGGGGGAGTACACGAACACCTCGTGGATGCCGCTGCCCTCGGCCATGACATGGACCGGGCCGACGTGACGCACGGCGAAACCGTCGTCGCCCTCGAACGCGGGGTAGAGGTTGGGAACGACCCGCAGGTTCCACTCGCCACCCTCGCCGATGGTCTCGAGCGCCGGCGGTGTCGCCTCCTCGTGCCCCGGGCAGAACGGGCACGCCCGGTCGGATTCGATCTCGAGCTGCTGACGCGGCGCGAAGTCCGAAGGTCGCAAGGCCCGTTCGGCGACGATGGTGACCCATCGACCCGTCAACTGGTTCAACCGCATCTGGCTCATCGGATCACCAGGATAGAGCGGTCCCGACGCGGAAGTTGACCAGCGGGCAAACCCGTCGCGGATGGGGCGAGGTTCAACGTCGCCGGTAGACGGTCACGTGGCGGTCGGCGTCGTCGTGGAACGGCGCCCGATCGAACGACGCCCATCGGTGTTCGACGTCGAATCCGGCGGCGTCGGCCATGCGGTCGAGCTCATCAGGGATGCTGTACCTGATCGACCACGGGCGCAGACGCACGCCACCGGCTTCGGTGAACTCGACGAACTGGCCCTCGGCGATCTGTCCGTCGGGATCTTGCCTCGACACCGACAGCACGACGCGGTCGGCGGTCAGCGTGCGGACGGACACGTCGGACGACGGTGCGTCCGAGCGATCGGGCACGAACGCCTCGACCACGAACCTGCCGCCGGGAGCGACGACGGCGGAGACCGCACGAAAACACTCGGCCTGCAGCTCGGGCGTGGTGAGGTTGAAGATCGTGTTGTACGCGACGACGACGAGCCGATACGGCCCGTCGGGCAACGGCCCGACCATGTTGCCGAGATGCGGCTCGACCAGCCGGTCGGGGTCGCGCTGGGCCAGCCGGTCGAGCATCGCCTGGCTGGAGTCGACTCCGACCACGGTGACGCCGTGCTCACGGCCGGCGGCGGCGAGCGGCACCGCGAGGCGGCCGGTGCCGACGCCGAGCTCGAGAACGGCACCGCCATCGGCGAGGTCGACGAGCGTGTCGGTGGTGGCCGCGACGTCGGAGATCGTGGCGTACCAGTCGTCGTAGACGTCGGCGAACGCGTCGCCGTAGGTGGTGTCGTCGTAGCCGTCCATCGTGATCCGGTTCGCACGGTAGCCCCTCGGCACGACGTGCCCGCCCCCGCTCGATAGCGTTGTCGGGGTGGCACCGACCTATCTCGATCACGCGGCGACGACGCCGATGCGGCAGTCCGCGATCGACGCCATGCTGCCGTTCTTCACCGAGCGCTTCGCGAACCCGAGCGGTTCGCACCGATTCGCTCGCGACGCCCGCCGCGCGATCGACGAGGCGCGCGACACCGTCGCGGAACTGATCGGGGTGCAGCCGGGCGAGGTGGTGTTCACGGGCTGCGGTACCGAGGCCGACAACCAGGTGATCCGAGGTGCCGACGCCATCGCGGTCTGTCCGGCGACCGAGCACCACGCGGTGCTGCATCCGGTCGAGGCGCAGGGCGGCCGGGTCGTCGGCGTCGACGCCGCCGGTCACGTCGACCTGGATCGGCTCGCCGAGGCGCGCGGCCCCCCCGGGGCGGGCGCCAGCGGGAGCGCGGGGAACAACG
>CAXAWD010000685.1:0-1651 GCA_963972325.1 uncultured Acidimicrobiaceae bacterium | reverse complement strand
TCTGGCCGATCGACGTGGTCGACGGTGGGGCGTCCGGACGGACCACGATGATGAAGGTGCTCGCCGACGAGTTGGTCGATGCGAGCTTCGCCGTTCGCTGCTGAGGTCGGCGGTGACCGGTCACCGCCCGTTCCACGTGTGCTCCGGCCCGAACCGGCGGCGGATGCTGTGACAGGCTTGAGCGCATGGGGACCAATGGGGATCAGACCGGGTTGGACGTCGACGTCGACGTCGTCGTGGTCGGCGCCGGCATGGCGGGCTTGTACCTGCTGCACGAGTTCCGTTCGATCGGGGTCTCGGCGGTCGCGCTCGACGCCGCGTCCGACGTCGGCGGCACGTGGTACTGGAACCGCTATCCGGGTGTACGCTGCGACATCCAGAGCCTCGACTACCAGTACACGTTCGACCCGGAGTTGCAGCGCGACTGGCAGTGGTCGGAGAAGTACGCCACCCAACCGGAGATCCTCCGTTACCTGAACCACGTCGCCGACCGATACGACCTGCGGCGCGAAATCCGGTTCGACACGCCGGTCGAGCGGGCGGTCTGGGACGACGCCGGGGCGTGCTGGCACATCCACACGGCGCACGGCGATGAGATCACCTGCCGCCACTACGTGATGGCCACCGGCACGCTCTCGGTGCCGAAGGATCCCGACATCCCCGGCGCCGACCGGTTCACGGGTGAGACGTACCTGACCGGCAAGTGGCCGCACGAGGGTGTCGACTTCACCGGCAAGCGGGTCGCCGTGATCGGCACGGGTTCGTCGGCGATCCAGTCGATCCCGCACATCGCGGCCGAGGCGGCGCAGCTCACCGTGTTCCAGCGCACGCCCAACTTCTCGATGCCGGCCGGCAACGGTCCGGTCCCCGACGACAAACGGGCCCAGCTCGAGGCCGACCCCGACGCGTACCATCACGCGGCCCGCTGGTCGCGCGCCGGTGTCCCGATGCCACAGCCGACCGAGAGCGTGTTCGCCGTGTCGGACGAGGAGCGGCTGCAGCGGTTCGAGGAGGCGTGGTCGCGCGGCGAGCTGCTGGCCCCCAGCAGCACGTTCGTCGATCTCGGTGCCAACGAGGCGGCCAACGAGCTGTGGTGCGAGTTCGTCCGCGACAAGATCCGGGCGACCGTCGACGACCCGGCCACGGCCGAGGCGCTGTGCCCGACGACGTATCCGTTCGGCACCAAGCGTCCGTGCCTCGACACGAACTACTTCGAGACGTTCAACCGGCCGAACGTGCGTCTGGTCGACCTTCGTTCGCAACCGTTCGAGTCGATCACCGAGACCGGCATCGACATCACCGGCGAGCATCTCGAGTTCGACGCGATCGTCTACGCCACCGGGTTCGACGCGATGACCGGCGCCCTCGTTGGCGTCGACATCCGCGGGCGCGACGGCCTGACCCTGAAGCAGAAGTGGGAGCACGGCCCGCGCACGTACCTCGGGCTCACCGCGGTCGGGTTCCCCAACCTGTTCATGGTCACGGGCCCCGGCAGCCCGTCGGTGCTGTCCAACATGGCGGTGTCGATCGAGCAGCACGTCGACTGGATCACCGACGCGATCGCGGCGATGTGCCGCGACGGGTTCACCACGATCGAGCCCACGCCCACGGCAGAGGACGGCTGGGTGCAGCACGTCAACGACTGCGCCGA
>CAXAWD010000684.1:0-1652 GCA_963972325.1 uncultured Acidimicrobiaceae bacterium | reverse complement strand
CTCGGTGACGTGCCGGAGACGGTGGCGTTGGGCGAGTTCCCCGAACCGCTGAGTTCCGCGATCACCGTTCCGCCCCCGCCCACGTCGGACGTGGCAACCACGACGGCACCGACCACCGAACCGCCTCGCGAACCGATCGCCGGGCCGATCGGCGACGAGGTGTTCGGTAACCGATTGCTGGTCATCGGCGACACGGTGCTCGCCTCGACCGCGCCCCGGTTCGACGGGGAGATGTGTGACGTACTCGAGGCGTTCGGATGGCAGGCCGAGATCGCCGCCGAACCCGGCCGGTTCGTCGAGTTCGGCCGCGAGGTCGTCGCCGCCCGGTTCGTGCCGGATGCCCCCGAATGGGACGCCGTGGCGGTCATGTTGGGCAACCACTTCGACGGTGACACCGATGCATTCCGAGCCGAGTTCGACGCGCTGCTCGTCGAACTCGACCCGCGCCCGGTGCTGCTGTACACGCTCGTGGAGGACGACACGTTCCAGGTCGAGCTCAACGACGTGATCCGCGACCTGACACGTTTCCATCCGCACGTCGTGCTGCTCGACTGGGCCGAGATCTCCACTGGCGAGGCCGACGTGATCCTGGCCGACACCCCCTCGGGGCTCTCGGAGGAGGGGCGCCGTCGCCTGGCGCTGTTCACGGCGGCGGCGCTGGGCGAGCCACCGATCGCCGACGATGCCGGTTGCCTGACGCCGGTGTTCGTCGACGACTCGGCGATCGTGCTCTAGCCGATCGAGACGGAGACGCCGCGGTCAGCCGCGCAGGCCGGGTACGCCCGGCAGGTTGCGGAGGACGGCGAACGCCACCAACGCGATGCCTGCGGTGACCGGGATCCAGGTCGGCGGAGCGAGCCAGCGGCCGACCGAACGGCCGGCCGACACGAGCAACCACACAGCCCACGTCGTGGCGAGCAGGGCGAGGATGGCCACGACGAAGAGGTTGTACCGCAGGGCCTGCACCACGTCGCCGCGCAACAGGTGATGGGTGGCCCGGGTGAGACCGCATCCTGGGCACCACCACCCGGTGAGTGACCGGAACGGGCAGGGCAGGAACATCCCGCCGTCGGACGGGTCGTCGATCGCCACGTAGGCGGCAGCTCCGAGCAGGCAGCATCCGCACGCGATCGGAGCCGCGAGGGAGGAACGTGTTCCCCGAACGGCGGAAGTCACCGTGGCCGTCATCGCCCGTGACCGTAGCCTGGTGCGATGCTCCAAGCGCAGGCACTCTCGGTGGAAGTGGGTGGTCGACTCGTCGTCGACGACGCCAGTTTCACTGTCATGCCTCGCGACAAGGTCGGCATCGTCGGCCGCAACGGTGCCGGCAAGACGTCGCTGTTCAAGGTGCTCGGCGGCGCTTCCGAGCCGGCGGCCGGCAAAGTGCTCCGCAAGGGCGGCTTCGGGTACCTCCCGCAAGACCCGAAGATCGAGGGTGCGGCCGAGTCGCGCACGGCGATCCAGCACGTGCTGTCGGGCCGCGGCATCGACGACGAGCTCGTGCGTATCGAGAAGCTCCGGATCGCGATGGAGGAGAATCCCGACGAGCGCAACGTCGGCAGATACACCCGCGCCGAGGAGCAGTTCCGGGTCAACGGCGGCTACTCGGCCGAGAGCGAGGCGCGAGCGTTGGCCGCCGGTCTCGGCATCGG
>CAXAWD010000683.1:0-1655 GCA_963972325.1 uncultured Acidimicrobiaceae bacterium | reverse complement strand
GTGACCAGCGGCGCCGTGCGTGTCGACGGGCACGACGTGCGTGACCTCACGCTCGACTCGTTGCGTCGCGCGATCGGCGTCGTCTCGCAGGACCCGCATCTGTTCCACGAGTCGATCGGTGACAACCTTCGGTACGCAGCGCCGGATGCGCCCGACGAACGGATCGTCGAGGCGTGCCGGGCGGCACGGATCCACGACACGATCGCCGCGCTACCCGACGGGTACGCCACGGTGGTCGGCGAGCGTGGCTACCGCTTGAGCGGCGGGGAGAAGCAGCGGCTGGCCATCGCCCGGCTCCTCCTGAAGGACCCGGCCGTCATGATCCTCGACGAGGCCACCAGCCATCTCGACAACGACAACGAGGCGCACGTGCAGGCGTCGATCGAGACCGCCCTCCACGGGCGGACCGCCCTGGTGATCGCCCACCGATTGTCGACCGTTCGCTCCGCCGACCGCATCGCCGTGCTCGACGGTGGCAGGATCGTCGAGATCGGCAGCCACGACGAACTCGTCGCGAACGACGGGCTCTACGCCGCGCAGCTCCGCGCCGGCGATCTCCTCAGCGCCTGATCGAATCCCGATCGTGGGTGCTGCCCACCGGTCGCACGACGGGAGGCTTCCGACCGACCCACCGAACTCGGGTTCTCCCGCAAGATCGAGCCCGGCAAGCCGGTCGGAGATTCTGGGACGGTGACGTCAGCCGACCGTCCACGTGTTCACCGCGTAGCCGGCGCCGTCCTCGTTGAGTTCGACGATCGCCGTCGAGCGGACGTTGCCCGCTGTCGAGACGATCCGCACCTTGCGCTGGAGCACGATGTCGTTCTTGAAGCCGATGGGGAGCGAGCCGGGCGTGACGCCGTCGTCGCGGGCATCGTCGATCGCGAACGTACCGGCGATCACGCCGCCGTTGATCCGGATGTCGTAGCCCTCGGGGTTGACGACCTTGACCTGGCCCATCGGTACCGCGACGTAACCGGCGATCGCGACCTCGACGGGCGCCCCGGCGGCGGTGGCGTCGATGTCGATGATCGCTTCGGGCACCCACGGGGTGACGAGGCGCGGTGACGGCGGCAGCAGGCCGACGCCCGTGCCGTCGAAGCCGAGCGGCAGCGGCTCGGCGTTGACAGCCGGGTCGGAGGAGCCGGCTGCGTTGGTGGCGACCACGTCGAATCGATAACCGACGTTGCCGGCCGTGGGCGTGCCCGGAGCGAGATCGGGCAGGCCGATCTCGCACACGTTCTCCATCGGAACGCCCGGATCGGGTGTGACCGAGCAGGAACCGACCGCCTGCACATCGCGGGCGATCGTGACCTTGATCTCCGCGTCGACCGAGTTGCCGGCGCTGTCGAACGCCGTGTACGGGATCGCATATTCGCCGTCGGGAGCGACGGTCTCGATCGTGACGGCGAGGTCGGTGACCGTCACGTTCCAGTCCGCATCGAGCGCCGAGGTGTCGACCGTGGCGGGCACCGCCGCGAGCGGCATGCCGTCGGGGTCGCTGACGGGCAGCACCACCTTGAGTGGCACACCGACGTCGGCGAGCACGTGCACGTCCTCGGCTTCCGGAGCATCCTCCAGCAGACCGACTACGGCGATGGCGTTGACGGCCAGTTCGCCCGCCGCGGTCTGACCGACGGGGACGGTCACGGCTTAGG
>CAXAWD010000682.1:0-1655 GCA_963972325.1 uncultured Acidimicrobiaceae bacterium | reverse complement strand
AGCGTGCGCCGCATGCTGATCGGTCTCCCCCACGCCCGTCACGATCGTCGCGAGCGGAGTGCGTCGTGACCGTGCGTCTCGGGCTCGTCGCCGCTTCCCGTATCGCGGTGCCGGCGATCGTCGATCCGGTCGGGGAGGTCGACGGGGTCGATCTCGTCGCCGTCGCCGCGCGTGACCTCGGCCGAGCGCAGGCGTCGGCCTCCGAGTGGGGTGCCGACCGTGCGTACGGTTCGTACGAGGAGTTGATCGCCGACCCCGACGTCGACGCGGTGTACATCGGCACGCCCGCATCGCTCCATCGGGAGTGGGCCATCGCCGCCATCGAGGCCGGGAAACACGTGCTGTGCGAGAAGCCGTTCGCGGCCAATGCCGATGATGCCCGGCTGATCGCCGACGCGGCCGACGGTTCCGACGTGGTGGTGATGGAGGCGTTCCACTGGCGCTACCACCCCTACGCCGCACAGACTCGCGAGCTGCTCGACTCGGGCGTGCTCGGTCGGATCGACCGCATCGAGGCTGTGTTCGACATTCCCGACGGCCGTATCCCCCGTGACGACATCCGCTGGGATCTGTCGCTCGGCGGCGGAGCCACGATGGACCTCGGCTGCTACCCGATCCAGTGGGTGCGGTTCGCGGCCGGTGCCGACCCCGACGTCGTGTCGGCCTCGACGGTGTGCCCGGTCGAGGGCATCGACGCGTCGCTCACGGCCGAGCTGCGCTGGCCGTCGGGCGTCACGGGTTCGATCTCGTCGTCGATGATCGCCGACGGCGACCGGGTCGTCGCCTACCTGAAGGTCATCGGGGAGCTCGGCACCATGCTGGCGACGAACCCGTTGGCCCCGCAGAACGGGGGTGCTGCGATCACGGTCGACACCGCCGACGGTGTCGACACCCATGAGGTCGACGACTCGGCGACCTACTTCCATCAGTTGGTCGCCTTCCGCGATGCGATCGTCGACGGGGTGCCATTCCCGACGACGGCCGACGACGGTGTGCGCAACATGGAGATCGTCGACGCCTGCTACCGCGCCGCCGGCCTCGAACCCCGCCCCGCCGTGGACTGACCTCGGCGGCTCGAGGCTCGCTCGTCTCGACTGTCGAATACCGTCGTGTGCCCCCGATCGTGATCCCGGGTGCCCACGTGGTCCGCATCTGGTCCGCGATCGCCGGGAAGATCGGTGCCTGCTCGGCGCGCCAGTCGACGGTGGTGCCCGGACGTGGCTGTTCGTGTGCGGCGGCACGGCGGGCTGGTCTCTTTCGAGCGATCACACGTGTGTGTACGCGCCGGCCCGGAGGACGGCCGCGATCATCCGGCGGCGGTCACGATCATCGGGTTGGGGTGGCGTGCTTCACGCTGCGGTTCGTCGTTTGCGGTGCCGTTCCCGGGTCGGTTCGGCGAGGTCGGGGCGGGTTCGGGCGAATTCGGTGCCGTCGGGTTGGTGAATGATGAGTGTTCGGTCGGGTTCGAGGGTGAGTTTCCAGCCGGCTTCGTGGACGACGTGGTGGTGTCGTGAGCAGATCGGGATCAGGTTGTGGAGATCGGTGAGTCCGCCGTGTTCCCAGGGGGCGATGTGGTGGATCTCGCACCGATCGAAGCCGATGTCGCAGCCGTGGAAGGCGCAGGTGCGGTACATGGCTCGGAGGGCTCTGCGTTG
>CAXAWD010000681.1:0-1658 GCA_963972325.1 uncultured Acidimicrobiaceae bacterium | reverse complement strand
ATCGTTCGAGCGCAAGGCGCGACGAACCCGAGTTGTCTTGGGACAACGAGCGGTGAGGCGCAGCACCGCCGCGCCAGCAACTCCCCACGAACGCCACCACCGGCATGGTCGCGATCATCGCAGCGAAGCTGATTCGGGATCGGATCGTTCGAGCGCAAGGCGCGACGAACCCGAGTTGTCTTGGGACAACGAGCGGTGCGGCGGAACGCAGCGATCGGACGATCCGGCCCGAATCAGCCGACGGGGTCGGTGATGTCGAGGTAGAGGCCGCTCATGAACAGGAACAGCAGCACGGTCATGACGGCCATCGCGAACGGCATCATCTTGGCGACGTCCGCGTAGTACCGCTGGCCGCCGCGCTCTCTGAGCCGTTCGTAGGTGGCGATCGCCGCGTGGCCGCCGTCGAGCGGCAGCAGCGGGAACATGTTGAACACGCCGACGAACACGTTCAGCACGGCGAGCAGGAACAGGATGCCGATGAAGCCCTGTGCCTCGCCGACGTCGTCGCTGAGACCCGTGACGCCGACCAGCGTGGTCGGCCGGGTCTCGAGGTCGTCGTTGGTGCCGGTGACGTGCGTGAAGATGTTGACCGGGTTGAGCACCCGCACCGCGCCCTTGGTCATCTCCCACGAGGTCGGGAAGATGTCGGTGACCGCGTTGACCGCGGCGGCCGGGACCGAGTGTTCGATCGTGTCGAAGTAGGCGCCGCTCGACACCCCGACGTACGACTTGCCGAAGAGCACCGATTCTTCGTCGGTGTTGGCGCCGAGCGTGACCGGGATCGTCAGCGTTTCGCCGTCGCGAAGCACCTGGAAGTCGAGGGTGGTGTCGGGCTCGTTGGATTGCACCAGGCGTCCGAGGTCGGCCGACCCGTCGACCGCCTCGCCGTCGATCGACAACACGACATCGCCCGGTTCGAGCCCGGCGACGGCCGCGGGGCCGGCCTCTTGCACGATGCCGATCTCGGCACCGTCACGCTCGACGACCTCGCCGTCGGCGACGTAGACGACGAACAGCAGCATGATCGCGATCAGCATGTGCATGATCGACCCGGCCGAGATGACGAGCAGCCGCTTCGGGTAACTCTTCGACCGGTACGTGCGGTCTTCGTCGCCCGGCTCGACCTCGTCCATGTTGTTCATGCCGATGATGCGCACGAACGCGCCCAACGGCAGGGCGCGCACGCCGTACTCGGTTTCGCCGCGCCGGAAGCTCCACAGGCGCGGACCGAACCCGATGAAGAACTGGGTGGCCTTCATGCCCGTCCAACGAGCGGTGACGAAGTGACCGGCCTCGTGGAGGAAGATCGCGATCAGCACGCCGACGACGAACACGAGCCACCAGATGCTGAACAGCCCGAGGATTCCGATGAGTGCGATCACACCGACGACCCCGACGGCGCCGCGCAGACCGCCGACGAGTTCGTCGTCGTTCTTCTCCACGACCGAACCGCCGGCCATCACCTCGCTGGTGAACCGGCCGTGTTGCGGCTTGGCTTCCGTTCGTTCGTCGGTGGACATCTACGTTTCCAATTCCTGTTCGATCACACGCTGGGCACGACGGCGGGCAGTGCCGTCGGCGGCGATCACGTCGTGGACGGTATCTGGTGCGACGCCGTCATATGCGTCGAGGACCGCTGCACACACATCGGCAATCTG
>CAXAWD010000680.1:0-1666 GCA_963972325.1 uncultured Acidimicrobiaceae bacterium | reverse complement strand
TGCTCGTCGACCTGTTCGCCCGGTACTCGACGCCGCTCCGGTCGTTGCCCCCGGTGCTCGGCGAACACGTGCGCCTGGTGGGCGACGGGCTCTATTTCAATGCCCTCGTCGGTGGCCCGATGCCCACGGCCGAGCACATCGCCGAGATCACCGACTCACTCGTGGCCGGTCTCTCGTCGGACCAACCCGACTGAACGAACGACGGTGTGACCGTCAGGGCTCATGGATAGTCAAATCCGGTTGCGGCGCCCGCCGCGGTCGGCGAATCGGTCGAGAACTGCGATCACGTCGACGGCGACCCACGCCCGGTTGCGTTCCTCGCCCCTGGCCTTGACGAGAATGCCGGCGTCTTCGAGCCGACCGATGGCGTTGAGGGCGGCGGGGATCGAGACGCCGAGGCGATCGGCGACGAGGTTGGACGTGACGGCCGGTTGTTCGCCGAGGAGTCTGGTGAGTGGCCAGACGGAGCTATCGGATCGTGCGGTGATCCGGGAGTTCCAGTCGTCTCGGACGGCGTCGAGCTCGTCGAGCATCTGTTGGGCGTTCCCGAGCGCGGCGAAGCCGGCGTCGGTGATCTGTCGGACGATCGGTTCGATGTGCCCGGCGCGGTAGTCGTCCAGCGCGTCGAAGTAGGCGCCGGTGTCGACGAGGAGGCCGGCTGAGATCGGGACGGTGACAGAGCGGGTGATGCCTCGGTTGCGCAACATGGCGTGGACGAGGGCGCGGCCGGTGCGTCCGTTGCCGTCGGGGAACGGGTGGATCGTCTCGAACTGCGCGTGGGCGACGGCAACGTGGACGAGTGGGGCGACGTCGGTTCGGTTGGCGAACGCGATGAGATCGTCCATGGCGGCGGCAACTCGGCTGTGGTGGGGTGGGACGAACAGGGCGCCATGGGGGCCCTGACTGTGCCCGCCGACCCAGACCTGCTCGTCGCGCCAGTGACCGACCCACTCGGGACGGTCGTGTTCGAGCAACGCCGTGTGCATCGCCAGGATGCTCTCGGTGTCGAGCCGGTCCGCGAGTTCGAGTGCAGCGTTCATCGCGGTGACGTTGGAGACGATGGTCGTGGCGTTTCGGCCGGTGCGCCGTCCATCGTCGAGCTCGGCAAGGGCGATCGCCTTGGCCGAGGCGGTGAGTTGTTCGATCTGGGACGACGCGGCCGATTCGGACCGCAACAGCAGGGATGCGAACGGAAGGAGGCGTTGGCCGGTGGCGGCGTCGAAGCGGATGATCTCGGCGACGGCTTCGTCGGCTTCGGCGGCGACGGCCGGATCGATGGTCGGGGTCAGGCCGGCGATGGCGGGGGTGACCGCGGCGTCGTACGGCCCGGCGTGGCGTCGGCGGGCGGTGTTGGAGATGTGGGTGCTTCGTGGCTGCCAGTCGCGGGACTCCCACTCGAGTGGCGGCCAGTCGGAGGTTGATGGGGCGGGCTGGGTAACGGCGGCAGGGCGCGTAGCGTCAGCGCGTCGTACCACCGCTGTCTCTGATGCGGTCGGTGACTGCGGGTCGGTCATCTGCGGGTCGGTCATCTGCGGGTCATCTCTGCACAGGGTTGAATCAGGCTTGCGCTTACTAAAGGATAACTGTACAGACCTTAGTTGGTGGAGTCCCTGCGCAGGTCTGGCCACGAGACTCGCGGGGCTACGCAACGAAGCACGCCGAGATC
>CAXAWD010000679.1:0-1684 GCA_963972325.1 uncultured Acidimicrobiaceae bacterium | reverse complement strand
CCGTGCGAGCAGGCTCGGTCGCACCCCGCCGAGATAGATCGCTCCGAGCGTCGCTCGGTTCAGGCGGAGGTGGGGTCGTGAACGCACCTTCTTCACCGTGGCGCCGTCGGGGTCACCGTCGACCCGCCAGCGTTCGGTGCGGTCGCCGAGGTCGACCTCGATGACGAGTTCGTCGTCGGTGCCGTACGTGCGGGCCCGGAGCGCGGCACCGACGTCGCGGAGGTGGACCCACAGCATGTCGTTGACGTTCGTCGTGCGGATCGCTCGCTGGTCGTCGACGATGTAGGGCAGTGCGTCGTCGAGCGCCACCGCCCGGAAGCTGCGGATCGGGCCGACCAGGTCGACGGAGAGCGCGGTGTGCCACAGCGCGGCGTGCGCCTCGGGTGTGATCGCGACGAGGTCGATCAGCGTGAGTTCGTGGGCCGGGTGGCCGTCGTTCCAGTTCGACTTCACCTTCCACGCGGCGTAGCCGTCTGGGTGCAGTGCGACCGACACACCGTCGCCGTGGTGCTTCCTCGCCAGTGCGTCGGAGGCCGGGTCCCGGCCGATCTCGCCGTTCTTCGCCCGGCGGTACCGATCGAAGATCCCGGGCAGCGCCGGATCGTCGAGGGTGGTCATGCGAACCGAGCCGGGTGCCGGCTGGAACTCGGGGCGGACCTGGGTGCGGCGTCGGTCGATCTCGGTTACGCGGAGGTAGGACGCGATGCCGTAGCCGAACCGCTCGTAGATGCCGCCCTCACTGGCCGTCAGGATCGCGAGTGGTTCGGCGCGGGCGTCGATGTCGTCGTGGAGTTCGGCCATCAGGCGGGTGAGGATGCCGCGGCGTCGGTGGGTCGGCAGGACCGACACCCAGGTGACCCCACCGGCGGGTACCTGGGCGCCGCCGGGCACGGTCAGTTCCATCCCGTAGCTGCCGGCGATGCCGACGATGTCGTCGCCGTCACAGGCGATTCGGAACCGCTCCAGGTCGAGGGTGGCGCGGGCCGCCTCGGTGAAGTCGTCGGGCCAGGGGTCACCGAACGCGATGCCGTCGAGACGGAGCAGCGTGGGGAAGTCGTCGTCGGTCGGGACGCGGATGTCGATCTGGCCCATCCGGCCAGTCTTGACGGGTGAGGTGGCCGGCGTCCACGAGGATTCGCGGACCGGGGCGCACCCGCCGCCTACTCAGCGGGTTCCGACGAGTCCGGTGCCGATGCCCAATCGGGCAGTTCGATGACGATCGGGTCGTCGGGAACAGTGATGCGGTGCTGCACCAGTTGGGGCACGATGCCGAGCATCGCGACACCGTCGACCTGCACGATCCGGTCGGCCTCGTCGACGTACACCGTGTACTTCAACGCCTCGGGCCGGTCGGTCACACGAAACTCGTTCGTCGGCGCGAACGCGTGGATCTGCCACTCGGGCACGAGATCACCGTCGACGAACGTGACGTACTCGCGGGCGTCGCCGATGCCGTCGATGGTCACCAGGCCGCGCCCTCGAGTCGCCACCGGGTCGTAGGTGTCGGTTCGGAACGGGCCCTGGAGCAGGCGGTCGAAGGAGTCGTGCACCGCGGTGTCGGGGCCGATGAGATCAGAGGTGCGGATCGTGACGGGGTCGTCGGCGTCGGTCTCGATGTAGGTGTCGCCCGAGGCCACGTCGACGATCACCTCCTCGACACCGTCACGTGTCGTGAGGACGAGTC
>CAXAWD010000678.1:0-1717 GCA_963972325.1 uncultured Acidimicrobiaceae bacterium | reverse complement strand
TCACCGTTCGGATCGTACGCCCGGACGTGGGCGGTCGCCGAGAGCGGGGTGGTGTAGAGCACCGGGACACCGATGTCGATCCGCTCCGATCCGATCGGCGCCGCGACCGGGGCGACGTTCGGGTGGGCCACCAGCGCGACCCGGTAGGCCGTTGCGACGTACTCGGTGATCGGAACGCCGCCGTTGTCGGCCGGGGCGTCCCACGACACCTGCGCGACATCGTCCGAGGCGCCGTCGACGGCGACCACGTTCGTCGCGGGGGACGGACTGGTGATGACCGGTGAGCCGGACAGGGAGCGGACGTTCTCCGAGATCCACGGACTGTTGCCGAACTCGCTGACCGTCCGGACGCGCACGTCGTAGTCGCGGGTGGTGTCGAGCCCGGTGACGACGCAGGAGATCACGTTCGGGTCGCCGGCGGTGGCGGGCGCCGTGATCATGAGTTCGTTCGCCGGGCAGGTGTCGTACCAGGTCGAGGTGTACCGCCGCCGGATCTGCACCTCGTACGGCGCCGTGATCCACGCGCCGGTGGCATCCTGTTCGCCCAGCAGTGCGCCACCCGCCGCCTGGCCGGTGACTTCGTCCCAGGTCAGGACGACGCCGCCGTTCGGAGACGGGTCGGAGGTGCGGAACTCGTCGTCCTCGATGTCGGCCGGTGCTTCGGGCAGGCGCGCCTTGTCGGTGTAGGTGGACGACGACACCTGGTATCCGGTGCCGTCGATCGGCACCTCGTAGATGTCGTTGAGCATCAACGACCGCGGGATGCGGTTGACCTTGTCGACCTCGTGGTCGCTGCTGCTCGCGTCGTCGCCGTTGACGGTCATGATCGAGATGCGACCGCCACGGTCGGCGGTGTCGTACCGCTGGTTGAAGCGGATCCGAGCGCCGGCCGACATGGCCGAGTTGTCGATCACCAGGCGTGCGTTCGCGCCGAACACCCACGTGGCACCGCCACCGCTGATGTCGTAGGTCGACGGCGGGTCGATGACGTTGGAGGCGACCTGGAGGTCGTCGGCGCAGTCGGACGCCGGGGTGAAGTCCTCGAGGCCGTAACCGACGACGACGTCGGCGTCGTCCGCGAGCGTGATCGGCTCTTCGAAGTAGTAGACGCCGGAGGTGAAGTACACCCTGCCGGACAGGTCGATCGGGTCGTCGTAGCGGCCGGGGAAGTACACCTGGCAGTCGAATGCGGCCGGCATGTCGAACGGTGCGGCGTCACGGTCGGCCGACGGGATGCGCGGCAGGTCCGGCATCCAGATCAGGTCTTCCTCGGCGGTCGCCGAGTACTGCGCGCCGGGATCGGGCTGGGCCGGGGTGGCCCACCAGTCGGGGCTCGCCGGGTACGGGTAGGCCGGCCCCGACGATGCGGTCGTGCCGCTGAGCGTCACGGGCAGGTTCGCGCCGAGCTGGGTCGCGACGGCGCCCTTCGGTACCTCGTAGCCGAGCGCGGCTGCCGGGCCGACCTCGTCGAGTTCGGTGCACGTCGTGGAGACGGAGACGCCGTTGATCACATTGTCGGACGGGGTCAGGTTGCCGCCACCGTCGCAGGTGAGGAACACGTTCTTGGGGTCGCCGAGCGCCATCCGGAGGCCGCCCTTGGCGGCTTCGGACTGTGCCGTCCGGTCGCTGACCACCCGGTTCGAGCGGAACACGGCCACCGTGTAGTCGAGCACGGGGACGACGACCATCGCGCCGACGATCATCAGCACGAGCACCA
>CAXAWD010000677.1:0-1725 GCA_963972325.1 uncultured Acidimicrobiaceae bacterium | reverse complement strand
GGACCTGAAGGATCCCGAAAGAGTCGGACGCGATGATCGGACGATGCAACTCAACGAACGGGTCCGCAAACGTCTTGCCGAGGAACTCGAACCGGGCGAGCAGATCGTGGCGACGATCGGACTCGCCAACCAGATCGGCACCGGGAGTGCGTCGTCCGACGGCACCGCCCGCCAGTCGGGCAGCTCCGCCCTCGGCACGCCGTATGCGCGAGAGCGGGGCATCGACCTCACCGATCGCCGGCATCGCTCCGATCTGCTCTCATCATGGTGCACGCTGACCGACCGACGGCTGCTGTTCCACCGGCCCCATCCCTGGAAGGTGCGCCCGACACCCGGCAAGCTGATCACCGAGATACCGCTCGACGACGTCACCCTGCACTACTTCGACGTCAAGGGGTTGGGCCTGTCCAATCGAGTGATGCACCTCGACTTCCCCGACGGCACCCGTCTGCTGTCCGCGACGCCGCTCAGGGCGACGCTCCGCAAGACGAACTACAACGACGAACCCGAGTTGTTCGTGGAGGCGTTCGGCACTCTGGCGTCGCTCGTCGAGACCGACTGAGCGGAGCCCACCGGACGGATCAGTCGGCTGCGGCGACGACTGCGATCTCCATCTTCCACTCGGGTCGCGCCAGGGCCGGCACCGTCACGAGCGTCGACGCGGCGAGATGCCCGTCGAGAAACTCGTCCCGCGCCGCCATCACGCCCCCCAGCTGCTCACCGACGACCGCGTAGGTGGTCACCGAGACCACGTCGGACGGCTGCATCCCGGCCTGGTCGAGCATCGCGGCGATGTTCGCCCACACCACCTTCGCCTGGTCGTCGACCGACTCGGGCACCGTGCCGTCGGGAGCGGTCGGCACGACACCCGACGTGTGCAACCAGCGCGTCGCCTGCGTCGTCAGCACGGCGTGGGCGTAGTTGGCGGCGGGCGGCGCGATGGAGGTCGGGGTGATCGAGCGGTTCACACGCCGATTCTGACAGGTGGCCGGCGCACGATCACGAGCGACATCACGACTCGGTGTTCACGACTCGATGTCCACGACTCGGTGTTCACGATTCGGTGATCGCTGCGACGCGACCATCTTCCAACCGCACGACACGATCGGCGCGCTCGAACGCCACCGCGCGATGCGACACCGCGAGCACCGTCATGCCCGCCTCCGCCAGGTTGTTCCAGAACTGCAGCTCGGTCTCGACGTCGAGCGCGCTCGACAGATCGTCGAGCACGACGAGTTCGGGTTGATGCACGACGGCACGGGCACCGGCGAGTCGCTGCCGCTGTCCGCCGGACAGCCGCAGACCGCGCGGCCCGATCAACGTCTCGATGCCACTGGGCATCATCGCGACGTCGGCCTCCATCGCCGCCAAGGCGATCGCCCGATCGACGTCGGATGCGTCGGCGGAACCGAACCCGATGTTGTCGGCGAGCGAATCGGAGATCAGCTGCGGCACCTGCGGCAGGAACGCCGCGTTGGGCGGCACGAGGAACCCGGCGGGATCATCGAGCCGAACACCGTTCCATCGGGTCTCACCGGTCACCTCGGCCTGCCACGCGAGGCCGAGCACGGCGCGCAACAGCGTGCTCTTGCCCGACCCGACGGGACCGGTGACGACGACCAGCTCCCCCTTCGAGATCGACACGGTCACGTCGTCGACCCCGGCGTCCGAGTCGTACCGGGCGCTGAGACCGACGATGTCCAGCCGTTCGAGCGGCACACGCTC
>CAXAWD010000676.1:0-1731 GCA_963972325.1 uncultured Acidimicrobiaceae bacterium | reverse complement strand
GAGCGACCTGACCTGGCACAAGATCCTCGAGCCCGATCAGCTCCCCGAGGGCCGTGCGACCACGGTGTCGGTCGGCGTCCGATCGTTCGCGGTCACCCGACACGAGGGCGACTACGGCTGCCTCGACAACGCCCGCCCGCACCAGGGCGGCCCGCTCGGCGAGGGAACGATCGAGAACGGGTGGCTCCGGTGCCCGTGGCACGGGTACGACTACTCCCCCACCACCGGCAAGCCGCCGGAGGGATTCAGCGACGCACCCGCCTGCTTCGACACCCAGGTGCGCGACGACGGCGTGTACGTCGCGCTGCCGCCGGAACCGGAGACCGAGCGAACGGTCTCCGACGTGGTCGTCGAGACGCTCACCAACTGGGGGCTCACCCACGTGTTCGGCATGGTCGGCCACTCCAACCTCGGCTTCGCCGACGCGATGCGCAAGGCCGAGCTGCGCGGCGACCTGACGTACATCGGCATCCGCCACGAAGGCGCTGCCGCGTTCGCGGCGTCGGCGTGCGGGAGGCGGGCCTGCCGCGCCGCCGGCGGCTTAGGCATCGCCGGGCCGGGCTCGACGAACCTGCTGACCGGGTTGTACGACGCCAAGGAGGATCGAGCACCCGTGCTCGCCCTGAGCGGCTAGGTGCCGTCCAAGGTGCGTGGGCGCGGCGCGTTCCAGGACACCGACCTCGAGGCGGCATTCGCCGACGTGGCGGCGTTCAGCGAGACCATGCACGCCGACTCGGACCACGCCGAACTCGCGTCCCTCGCGATGAAGCATGCGATCGTCGGGCGCGACGTCTCGCACCTCGTGTTCCCCGACGAGATCCAGCACATGCCAGCCGGCGCCGACGCGGGCTCACCCGACGGCCGAATGGGGTCGCGAGCGATCGCTCCGGATGCCGACGAACTCGATCGTGCCGTCGCGATGATCGCGGGCGCGTCCCGACCGATGATCGTGGTCGGGCACGGTGCCCGCGGCCAGATGACCGACGTGATCGCGCTGGCCGAACGGGTCGGTGCACCCGTCGCGACCACGTTCAAGGCGAAGGGCCTGATCGCGGACGACCACCCGCTCGGCTGTGGCGTCATGGGCCGTTCGGGCACACCGGTCGCGAGCTGGTTCATGAACGAGTGCGACCTGCTCGTGGTGTTCGGCGCGAGCTTCTCGAACCACACGGGCCTCGCCGACTACAAGCCGACGATCCAGGTCGACGACGACCCGATGTCGCTCGGCCGCTTCCACGCTGTCGACGTCCCGTTGCTGGGCAACGTGGCGGTGACGTCACGGCTGATCGCCGACGCGCTGCCGGCGAGCACCTCCGCGACCGATGTCCGCAGCGAGGTGCTCGAACGGCGGGCGCTCTGGGCGGCCGAGAAGGCGAGCCGCCAAGCCGATGACAGCGGCCACGGCATCGGTGCCGCCGCGGTGATGGCGAGCCTCACCCAGCTGGTCGACGACGACGCCGTGATCGCGGTCGACGTCGGTAACAACACGTACTCGTTCGGCCGCTACTTCGAATCGTCGGGCAACCAAGACGTGTTGATGTCGGGCTATCTCGGCTCGATCGGCTTCTCGCTCCCGGCGGCGATGGGTGCGTGGGCAGCGGTCGGCGACACGCGCCAGGTCGTGAGCGTGAGCGGCGACGGCGGGTTCGGCCAGTACGCGATGGAGCTCACCACGATCGTCAAGTACGGCATGAACATCACTCACGTGCTCCTGAACAACGGCGGGCTGGG
>CAXAWD010000675.1:0-1733 GCA_963972325.1 uncultured Acidimicrobiaceae bacterium | reverse complement strand
GTTCGATCTCCTCGATCTCGTCGGCGGTGACCGCCTCGTAGTGCGAGAAGTCGAACCGGAGACGCTCGCCGTCGACGAGCGAACCGGCCTGCTTGACGTGGTCGCCCAGCACCCGACGGAGGGCCCAGTGGAGCAGGTGGGTGGCGGTGTGGTTGCGACGGATCGCATCGCGACGTTCCGCATCGATGGTGGCCGTGGCCTCTTGCCCGCCGGTGATCGAGCCTTCGGTGACGACGGCGGTGTGCCGCCGCAGGTTCGGCAGGGCGTAGGTGGTGTCGAGCACCCGGGCGGAGCCGGTGTCGGTGGTGATCGTGCCGGTGTCGCCGACCTGACCACCCGACTCGGCGTAGAACGGCGTGCGGTCGAGGAAGATCTCGACGAGATCGTCGCCGTCGTCGCTCTGACCGGCCGGGAGCACCGCGAGCACACGGCTCTGCGCCTCGTCGTCGGCGTACCCGACGAAGTCGGTGGTGCCGAACTGCTCGACGACCTCGCGGTAACCCTCGAGGCGACCGTCGTCGGCCGATGAGTCCTTCCGAGCCGACTTGGCGCGCTCGCGCTGCTCGGTCATCTCGGTCTGGAACCCTTCGAGATCGACGTCGATCTGACGCTCGCCGGCGATCTCCTGGGTGAGTTCGAGCGGGAAGCCGTAGGTGTCGTGCAACAGGAACGCCGTGGACCCCTTGAGGCTCTCCCCCGACTCGAGTTCGTCGTCGAGGATCGACAGCCCCGTCTTGAGCGTGTGCCGGAAACGTTCCTCCTCACGCGTGAGCACGCCGAGCAGGAAGTCGCGGTTCTTGACCACGTCGGGGTAGGCGTTGCCCATCACGTCGATCGCGGTGTCGACCAGGCGGGGCATCACCAACTGCTCGGTGCCGAGCAGGAACGCATAGCGAACGGCGCGCCGGATGATACGGCGCAGCACGTAGCCGCGACCCTCGTTGGACGGGAACACCCCGTCGCTGACGAGCATCGTGGAGGAACGGGCGTGCTCGGCGAGCACGCGCATCGCGAAACTGTCGCGGTCGTCGTAGTTGCCGCTGATGCAGTGCTTGCCCGTGACCGACTCGGCGGTCTCGATCAGCGGGGCCATCAGGTCGGTCTCCCAGACCGAGTCGACACCCTGGAGCAGCGCCAGGATGCGCTCGAGGCCTGCGCCGGTGTCGACCGACGGCTTCGGCAGCGGGGTTCGGGTGCCGTCGGGCGCCTGGTTGTACTGCATGAAGACCAGGTTCCAGAACTCCATGAACCGGTCGCCGGCCGGGTCGCCGAGCGGACCACCGTCGGGGCCGTACTCGGGCCCGCGGTCGATGTGGATCTCGGAGCACGGCCCGCAGGGGCCGGTGTCGCCCATCTGCCAGAAGTTGTCCTTGTCGCCGAGCCGCTGGATGCGGTTCATCGGCACGCCGACCTGCTCGTGCCAGATCGCCTCGGCCTCGTCGTCGCTGTGGTGCACGGTGACCCAGAGTCGGTCGCCGTCGAGGCCCCAGCCGCCGCTCTCGCGACTCGACGTGGCGAGCTCCCAGCTCCACGGGATGATCGCTTCTTTGAAGTAGTCGCCGAAGCTGAAGTTGCCCATCATCTCGAAGAACACGAGATGGCGCTTGGTGCGCCCGACGTCGTCGAGATCGTTGTGCTTGCCACCGGCACGGGCGCACTTCTGGGAGCTGACCGCACGGGCGTACGGCGGCACCTCGTCGCCGACGAAGTACGGCTTGAACGGCACCCTGCCC
>CAXAWD010000674.1:0-1750 GCA_963972325.1 uncultured Acidimicrobiaceae bacterium | reverse complement strand
GACCCGATCAAGGTCGCCGAGGGTCGGTACCTGAGCGACGAGCTGACGCTGCACTACGGCATGGTGCCCCGCACCAACCGCGGCGTGTTCGCGATCAACGAGCTGCCCGACCTCGCCGAGCGCATCCAGGTCGGTCTGCTCAACATCCTCGAGGAGCGCGACGTGCAGATCCGCGGCTACAAGATCCGTCTGCCGCTCGACGTGCTGCTCGTGGCGTCGGCCAACCCCGAGGACTACACCAACCGCGGCCGCATCATCACGCCGTTGAAAGATCGCTTCGGCTCGCAGATCCGCACGCATTATCCGCTCGACGCCGAACTCGAGTACGAGATCATGACCCAGGAGGCGCGCCCGCTGTCGATCGGCGAGTCCGTCGGTGTCAGCGTGCCCGAATACCTGGGCGAGGTCGTCGCGAACTTCAGTCAGCTCGCTCGGGCGAGCAATCACGTCAATCAGCGCAGCGGCGTGAGTGTTCGTCTCAGTGTCTCGAACTACGAGGCGCTCGCGGCCAACGCATTGCGGCGCGGCCTGCGTGCCGGCGAGCACTCGATCGTGGCCCGGGTCGACGACCTCGACGCGCTCGCCGCGAGTTCGATCGGCAAGATCGAGATCGAGGCGTTGGAAGACGGTCGCGAGGGAGCGATCTTCGATGCCCTGATCAAGGGTGCGGTGCTCACCGTGTTCAAGGATCAGGTCGACCCGTCGTTCACCACGCCGATCGTCGACGCGTTCGAGGAGGGCCTCGTCGTTCACACCGGCGAAGACATGACCAGCGACGAGCTGGCGGCACTCGTCGAGCAGGTGCCGGCACTGCGAGAGCCCGTCGGCGCACTCACGGAAGGCGATCCGTCGCCGGCCTCGATCGCCGCCGCAGTCGAGTTCGTTCTGGAGGGGTTGCACCTCAGCAAGCGGCTGAACAAGGACGACTCGGGAACGAGCGCCACCTACCGCGGTCGACTCTGAGGGTTCCACGAGCCGTACGGGTAGCTCGCTGACGCACTCCGCTCGCCGGCGACCACCGGCGGTAGCGGGTGATAGGTGGCGAGTTCGTCAGCGTCCGGACGCTCGATCGTGTCCGACCACGCCACGATGTCGTCGCGGACGATCGCCCGTGATCCGATACCGGGCCGTTGCTCCCGACCCCGAGCCGTGACCCGCTCCCAGAGCGTGTCGACCGGCGCGTCGAGGAACTCGAGATGGACGAGCGCTCCCGCGTCGATCGCCAATTGCCGCAGCGCATCGCGTTCCGACCGCATCCACGTGCCCCATTCGACGACGACGCTGGTGCCGGCACGCAAGAGGTCGGCCGCGAGGTCGCCCTGGATCGATTCGATGCGACCTCGAGCCTCCTCGTCCCACACGTCGACGCCCAGCCGTTCGAGCCAGTCGTCGGGCGACATCCGCACGGCGCCGAACCTGACCTCGAGCTCGACCGCCCGCGTGGTCTTGCCGGCCCCGGGGAGGCCGCACACGATGACGAGCCGGGCGGGATGCATCCGCCGAGTGTGTCAGGTGGTCGGGTGCGGTGACCGAGCGCGCAACGCCCGATGGTCAGAGGATGTCGCGGGTCCAGAGCTCGGACACGTCGCTCATCGCGATCGCGGGCGGGGCGCCCGTGAGCCGCACGATGTCCAGCTTGCCCGGGAACCCGCGGAGTTCGACCTCGCCGAACGGCTCGGCGTTCACACCCTCGGGCAACCTGCCGAGATGCATGGTCGGCATCAGCACGTCGACGTTCTGGGCGTAGTCG
>CAXAWD010000673.1:0-1757 GCA_963972325.1 uncultured Acidimicrobiaceae bacterium | reverse complement strand
TTGTGTTTGCCGAGCCGAGCGAGCTGTTCACCGATGTCGTCGTAGCCGGGCATGATGTACACGACGAGGTTCGCCTTGCGTGGCGAGAACCCCGTGATCATCGAGTCGCCCTCGCGCCCGCTCTCGTAGCGATAGTGATACCGGCCGAACCCGATGATCGAGGGCCCCCACATGCGTGCCGGGCAGCCGGTGACCCGCTCCATCATGTCGAGCAGCGTCTCGGCGTCGGCACGGCGCGTGGGGTGTTCGACCGACGCGACGAATGCCGCCGGATCGACGGGGGTGGGCTCGGTGCGCTTCGTCGCCATGAGCGCGAGGGTAGACGCGGGCTATGACAGCCCGAGTCGGGCGAGTTGATGTGGTGGCGCCTGCACGCTCACCAGCGCGGCGCGCAGGCGTTCGGCCGCGGCCTCGGCGTCGGCGCTGCCGGCGAGGTTCTCCGTCTCGTCGGTGTCGGCGGCGTCGTAGAGGTGATGGTCGTCGATCGGCATGCCGTAGGCCCAGAAGGGCAGCAGGTCACCGGGGGAGAAGGGTTGGCGAATCACGGGCGCCGTGGTGCCCGGCATGTTGACCAGCGTCGCCCGACCGTCCGGCTTCGGGAACCGGTACTGGGGCACGGCGTGGCCGATCGGCATCGAACTCCAGCGGTTGGACCACATCTCGAGCGGGAACCCGTCGCCGACGGCGGACCTGCCGTAGGTGCGGTCGTCGTCGATCAGGTAGACGTGCCTGCTCCAATAGCCGGCGAGCAGATGGTCGCGAACCGAGTCGGCCGTGCCGTCGAGCAGCGACACCAGCGACGTGCCGTGCGTGACGTGGTCGGGCTCGATCCCGAACATGTCGCACAACGTGGCATGCAGGTCGACGGTGGTGGACAGCGCGGAGGTGCGGCCGGGCTCGCCGCCGGGCCACCGGATGATGAGCGGGATGTTGCCCATTTCCTTCCAGATCGGTGAGCCGGGCTTGCCGAACGTGTCGTGCTCGCCGAGGTAGTGGCCGTGGTCGGTGCAGACGATGACGGCGACGTCGTCGTCGAGCGCGTCGATCCGGTCGAGCACCGTGCCGAACCAGTGGTCGATCATCGAGAGCTTCGCCCCGTAGTTCGCTCGGATGTGGACGGCGTCGCGCTCGCTCACGACCCCGTTCGCGATCGCGTCGATCGCGTACGGCGGCCAGATCAGGCGGTCGCCCTCCCAGTCGGGGTCGTACATCGACGCCCACGGCTCGGGGGTGTCGAACGGTTCGTGCGGGTCGAACTCGTCGATCAGGAGGAGGAACGAATCATGGTGTGGGGCATCGCGCCGCAGCCACTCGGCTGCCGCCTGCATCGTGCGCGGCCCGGGATAGTCGGCCTCGTCGCGGAACCATGTGCGGCTGTCGTCGTACCGGTGGTGCGTGTGCGCCGGCACCGCGGGCAGCGCTGGGGTGCCGACCCAGGACGGGTCGGGCCGGGTACGCCATGGATCGTTCTCGTGACCACGGATGTAGTCCCACGCGGTGAAGTCGCAGTGGTAGTTCTCGCCGCCGGTCTCGAACAGATGCGGGTGGTCGGACACGAGCACCGTCGTCACGCCCCGGCGACGCAGTTCGGTGGTGATCGCTTCCTCCCACACCTCGATCGAACCCCACGGCCGCCACAGGAAGTCCAGCGAGCCGACGAGCAGGTCGTGGCGGGCCGGCATGCACGGCAGCGATCCGACGTGGTGGCGGTCGAACACGACCGACGTCGCCGCGAACCGGTCGAGGTTCGGGGTGTC
>CAXAWD010000672.1:0-1760 GCA_963972325.1 uncultured Acidimicrobiaceae bacterium | reverse complement strand
TCATCGTCCATCGCATCGTCCGCTCGTCGGCAGGTTCGCCGGATTGCCAGCCCTCGTAGGTGAACCGGCCCACCGACAGCGACCGGTACCGGGTGTTCTCGACGACGATCGGCCGGTGCGGCGGCAGGACCTCGACGATCATCGGCGCTCCGGTCGGCATGTGATCGACGGCGTACCGCCACAACCGCGAGCGCTCCGAACCGTCGAGATGGCCGAGCACGGCCGACAGCACCACCGCCGAGGCCCGCCCCGGTAGCGCCTCGGCGATCGGCCGAGGGTCGACGGTGACACGTCCGTGCAGTGACGGGTCGAGCAGCAGGCGGGTGTGGAGCGCAGTGCGCATCGACTTGCTCGGCTCGATCGCGTACACCTCCGCGTCGGGCACCGCCGCGAGGAGGTACGGCAGACCGACGCCCGTCCCCGCGCCGACATCGACGATCGGCCCATCCGCCGGGTCGACGCCGTCGAGCAGTTCGAGGAGTTCCAGCCCGGTGCGTTCCCAGTGCGCGGTCGCGAGCAGTTCGTAGAACTCGGCGGTGGCGGTGCCGTACGGATCGGCATCGTCCGGCGTGGCACCGACGTCGCCCGACACGCCCACGGAGGCCTCGCCATCAGCACCGTCACCGGCATCATCACCGTGATCACCGTGATCGCCCTGCGCCAGCAGGTGCACCCAACGGGCGTCCTTCTGGCCGGGCCGACGTTCCAGTTGCCGTGTGAGCGGCTCGTCACGACCGGCGAGCGATTCCAGCGTGGCGGCGACCTCGTCGGTCGAATCGAACGGGTGTTGGCGTTCGGTGCGGGTCTTGAGTTCGCCGACGGTCTGCGGCCCACGCAGCATCAGCACCGCCATCACGGCGGTCGCGGCTGCGTCCAGGTCGAGCGCATCCGGAACCACGTGTTTGTACTTGGTCGCGCGGTTCGAGGTGCTGTGCACGGTGCGGGTGAGCCCTCGCTCGCGCAGCGCGGCCAATGCCTGTTCGACATCGTGATCGGACAACGACATGACCGGGTCACGGCTGGTCGACTGGTTGCACGCCGTGCGCAGGCTGTTGACCGTCAGCGGGTAGCTGTCGGGGACGGTCGCTTCCTTCTCGATCAGGCAACCGAGCACCCGTACCTCGGGCGCGCTCAGGTCACGTGGGGCATCGGCGGACTGCTCCATGTGACTCGTATCGGCCACCCGGCGGCTTTCCTGGAGCGGTTTACCGATCGGTAGGGTCGTGTCGTGCGCTCACCCAAGGACTTCTTCCAGCCGCTCACCGTCGGCGCTCCCGCGCCGCTCCGCGAGATCCCGATCCGCCCGAGTCGGATGATCCACTTCTTCCCGTCGTCCAACGAGAAGATGCGCGGCAAGGTGCCCGGCATGGTCGGCAAGGTCGACGTGCTGCTCGCCAACCTCGAAGACGGTGTGCCCGCCACCGACAAGGAAGCCGCTCGTGCCGGCCTGATCGAGGTCGCCCAGACCGTCGACTTCGGCGACACCCAGTTCTGGACCCGCGTCAACAGCCTCGATTCGCCGTGGGGGCTCGACGACCTGACGGCGGCCGTGCTCGAAGCGGGCGAGGCACTCGACGTCATCATGATCCCCAAGGTCGAGGGGCCCGAAGACATCCACTACGTCGACCGATTGCTGGCCCAGCTCGAGGCCAAGGCGGGCCTCACCGAGCCGCTGATGGTGCACGCGATCCTCGAAACGGCCCGCGGTGTCGCCAACGTCGAGGGGATCTGCATGGCGTCGCCTCGGATGCAGGGCCTCT
>CAXAWD010000671.1:0-1763 GCA_963972325.1 uncultured Acidimicrobiaceae bacterium | reverse complement strand
ACCACCAGTAGAACAGGTGCTTGCCGTAGGCCTCGATGCGTTCGAGCACGGCGCCGTCGATCCGCACCGCGTCAGCGGCGAAACGACCTTGCGGGCTGCTCACGTGGATCGGCCGACCGCGGAGCAAGCGGCTGTGATCGCGCGCAATTCGGTGGACCGTATGACCTTCCGGCATGGCGTTGCACCCTACGATGGCTCCTGCGATGACCCTCCATCTTGATGCCGAAGAACTGAATACCTGTGTGGCCTGCGGGCTGTGCCTTCCTCACTGCCCGACCTTCCGGGTGACGGGCGAGGAAGCGCTCTCCCCGCGCGGGCGCATCGACGCGATGCGCGCCGTGCAACTCCGTGGCGCTCCGGTCGATGACGACTTCGTGTCGTTCATGTCGACGTGCGTGCAGTGCCGTGGCTGTGAACCGGCGTGTCCGAGCGGTGTGCCGTACGGTCACCTGATCGAGGGCACCCGCGAGATGCTGGCCGAGACCGGTCGCGTCACGCCGTGGTGGCAGCGCATCGGGTTCTCGATGCTCGGGCGGCACCGGGTGCTCCTCGCCGCGTCCTCGGCGCTCGCGGTGGCGCAGCGGCTCCGACTCGTGCCGAAACGGCTGAACCCGGGCCCGGTGCCGCTCCGGCGAGGCAAGCCGGTGACAGCGACCGGCAACGACGTCTGGTTGTACACCGGCTGTGTGATGGACGCGTGGTTGCGTGAGACGCATCGTTCCACCGCGGCGATCCTCGATGCGCTCGGGGTCGGCTACGCCGTGCCGGGCTCGGACGGCGCGTGTTGCGGCGCCTTGCACGTGCACGCCGGTCTCCACGACGAGTCGGTGGAGTTGGCGGTGGCGGTGATGCGATCGATGCCCGGTGACGCACCGATCCTCGTCAACTCGGCCGGTTGCGGTGCGGCGCTCAAGGAGTACGGAACCCTCGTGAACACCGACGGAGCGCGCCGATTCGCTGCTCGCGTGTTCGACGTGCACGAGTGGCTCGCCCCCCGGGTCGCAGAACTCGACGTCGACCGCGCTGACACGCCGTACCTCGTGCAGGATCCGTGCCACCTACGGCACGTGCAGCGGGCGCATCTGCCGGTTCGGACCGTGATCGAACAGGTCGGGACGGTCGTCGAGCTCGACGACGACGGCCTGTGTTGCGGCGCAGGCGGCGCATATTCGGCGTTGCAGCCCGAGCTGGCGGGCCAGATCCGTGATCGCAAGCTCGAGGCGATCGACCGGGCGATCGAGCGCAGCGGTGCCGAGGTGCTCGTCAGCGCCAACCCCGGTTGCAGCATGCACCTCCAGCAAGCGCTGGCCGACCGTGGTGTCACGGTGCGGCATCCGATCGACGTGTTGGCCGACGCCCTGCGATGAGCGATTTCGGCAGCCTCGCCGAGCGGCTCCGGTCGGTGCTCGACGATCTCGACGAGCTGGCGTTCGATCGATTGCGCGAGGCGGTTGCCGACGGTGCCACCAGCCGGCCGACGAGCGACAAGGAGCTCGCGAAGGCCCGCAGGTCGGTCGAGAAGGCCGCCCGCGTGCTCGATGCGCTCGCCGAGGGCGACTGACACGCGACGACCGGCCCTCGGGTGCCGGTCAGGCGAGGCGGTTGAGTGCGTCGATCAGGCTGCGTAGCTCGGCGAAACCCCGCCGATTGAACTTCATGACGATCCGTTCGAGGTGGAGCTGGTCGTCCTGCCGCTTCTCGACCGAGTACGGGTCGGTCCGCCGAATCTCGCCCGACTCGACCAGATGGGCGAACTCACGGTT
>CAXAWD010000670.1:0-1765 GCA_963972325.1 uncultured Acidimicrobiaceae bacterium | reverse complement strand
GTCTCGGTCGAGCACGAACAGCATGTCGGGATCGGTGTCGGCGAGGAACTCGAACGAGATGGCGTCGCCGTGGGTGTCGATCGCGACCTGCTCGGCGGCCGGTGTGACGCCGAGCATGCCGTAGACGAGGTCGAACCGACCTTCGGGATCCGGGCCGTACGCCGAGACCTCGCCGCCGCTGGTGAGGATCACCAGTCCGGTGCCCGCCTCGGCTGCGCGCGCTGCGACATCCGCCGCGCTCTGCTCGAGGGCCTCGATCGCGGCGGTCGCGTCCGCCTCGACGTCGAAGATCTCGCCGACCGCGGTGGTGTTGGCGATCATCGAGTCCCAGAACGGTTCGGAGCCCCACCCGAAGGTCAGGTCGACCGTCGGGGCGATCTCGGCCAGCTCGCCGACGAGCGGTTGGGAGCGTCCGCCGGCGACGATCAGGTCGGGTTCGAGTGCGTTGATCGCCTCGAAGTCCGGCTCGAAGAGTGTGCCGATGTTCGCCGCGCTGTCGCCGTAGTCGGCCAGGTGCGGCGGCAGCGCCGTGCCCGATGGGATGCCGGCGACCCGGCCGCCGAGCCCGAGGGCGTCGATGGTGTCGAGTGCGGCGAAGTCCAGGACGACGACGGTCGCCGGGTCGAACGGCACGGTCGTCTCCTCGCCGTAGTAGGTGGTGACGGCGACGTCGGACGGAGCAGGCGCCGTCGAGGAGTCATCCGTGGCCGGCTCGTCGGCGGTCTCGCCTGCGGTCCCGTCGGCGGCGGGTGGTGCGGTCTCGCTCGACGCGTCGTCGTCACCGCCGCAGGCGGCGAGGGCGAGCGCGGCGATGCCGGCGACGGTGACGACGTGGCGAACTCGGTTGCGGATCATGGGTCTCCTCGAGGGGTCGGGCCACCGAACGGCAGCCTGGCTGTATCAGTGCTTCCTTCTATCAGATGTTAAGGGTACTTAACAAGACGCGCCAACTCTGCTGTTTCCCGAGCTCCGCTACCCTTGCGCCGTGTCGTTGTCCGGACATGTCACCGACCGCCTCGTGAGCACGTCGATCGCACACCCGAAGCGGGTGCTCTGGGTGGTCGCGATCGTCACCGCGATCACGGCAACGGGTTTCGTGCGCGTCGCGGTCGACACCGACCCGGAGAACATGCTCGCCGACACCCATCCGGTCCGGGTGCTCAACGCCGAGGTGCGAGCGACGTTCGGGATCGGCGACATGATCGCCGTCGGCCTCAGCGACCCGGGCGGTGCCACGATGGTCACCGAAGAACGCCTCGACGCCGTCGTGCGTCTCCATGACGAGATCGTCGCCACCGACGGCGTGCTCGCCGACCAGACCGTGTCGCTGGCGCTCGCCGCACCTGACGGCGTCGACGACGCCGAGGCGTTCGCGACGCGGCTCGCCGCTGACCCGTTGCTCGGCGGCAACGTGCTCACCGCCGACGGCGAGACGGCAGCCCTCTTCGTCGCGCTCGACGACGGTGACGTCGCGACCGACGTGCACGAAACGATCCGCTCGCTCGTCGATGCCGACACCGATCTCGCCGAACTCGACGTGGCGATCGCCGGTCTGCCGCTCGCGCAGCAGGCCTTCGGTCAGCAGATGTTCGTACAGATGGCGCTGTTCGCCCCGCTCGCCGGGCTGCTCATCTTCGCGCTCATGTGGTTCTTCTTCCGCCGACTCGGCCTGGTCGTCCCGGCGATGTTGCTGTCGATGCTGACCGTCGTCTGGACGATGGGCCTGCTCACCGGAACCGGCAACACGCTGCACATCATGAGCTCG
>CAXAWD010000669.1:0-1767 GCA_963972325.1 uncultured Acidimicrobiaceae bacterium | reverse complement strand
GTGGGCGTCGAACTTGGTGTCGGAGTCGAACAGCTCGGTGCCGCACACGATGCAGTGGTAGGTGCCGGGGTCGGTGGTGTCCCAGAACTCGCCGGTGAAGGGCCGTTCGGTGCCGGCTTCCTGGGTGACGTGGAACTGCTGGGGCGTGAGGCGCAGCTTGAGCTCGTCGGTGCTGGGGACGTTCGTATCGCTCATGTCACCATCGTGCCCGATCCGGAGCACCCTCACGCACGCGGGCCACCGAGTTGTCGGATCGTTCACCGGTTTCCCCTTTCGCCGACTGGTTCCCCTCACTCCGGTGTGCGGTACGACTCGGCCCGGCGAGCAGCCCCGTTCGGCGCGTCTACGATGACCGCACACCGGCGGAACCACATGTCAGCACCAACGATCGATCGACGACTCCAGTCCCCACCGACCCGCGTCGCCCGGACGCGCGCCGCTGCTGCGGGCGCAGCCGCCGCGATCGCGGCCATTGCGATCGGCGTCCGTGTCGCACTGGCGGAGCCGTGGTGGGTCGAGTCCGCACTGGTCGCCGCGTTGGCGGTGTGCACGGTTGCGGCGGTGGTCGACACCGTCAGCCGCCGGATCCCCGACCGCCTCGTGCTCGCATCCCTCGTCCCGGTCGCGATCGGCCTCGTGCTCCTCGGCGTCGCCGGGGATGCTCGCGTCGCCCTGCTGACGGTGCCGGCGGGCGCGGTCCTCTTCGCGCTCCCACTCGCGGTGGTGCACCTGATCGTGCCGTCTGCGATGGGCTTCGGCGACGTGAAGCTGGCGCTCGCGCTCGGCGCCGCGCTCGGGCTCGTCGAGTGGAGACTCGCGATCGTCGCCCTGTGTCTCGCGAGCGGCCTGACGGTCGCGGTGGCCATCGCCCGACGCCGACCCACGATGCCGTTCGCTCCCGGCCTGGTGGTCGGCGCGGCACTCGCCCTCGTGCTCCCCACCCTGGAAGGACCCCTGCCATGGCGCTGACCGATCAACGTCCGGCGTCGGCCGATCCCTCCGCGACCGACCGGCCGGAGCCTCGCGGGTTCCGGCCCGCCTCGCGACGTCGGACCCGGCTGGCCGTCGGCGCGATCCTCGCCGCGGTCGCGATCGGCGGCAACGTGTTGCTCTACGCGTCGCTCGACGATCGGACCGAGGTGCTCCAGTTGGTCCGCAACGTGCGCGCCGGCGAGGTCGTCACCAGCGCAGACCTCCGGATCGTCGAGGTCGACCTGGATCCGACCGTGCCCGCGGTCGCCGCCGACGACATCGGTCTCGTCGTCAATCGATATGCACGCGTGTACCTGCCGTCGGGCACGCTGATCTTCGACCAACTCGTTCAATCGGCACCGCTCGTGTCCGACGGCGCGGGTGTCGTCGCCGTCGAGATCACCGCCACCCGCCTTCCAGCCGGGCTCAGCACCCGGTCCCAGGTGATGCTGGTGGTGGTCGAGAGCGGTGGCGACGAACCGTTCGTCACCGAGGGCAGGGTCGTGCGACGTGGCACCGACGCTGCCGACGCCGGAGCGATCTCCGTCGAGGTGGCCGTGGCCGACGCGCCGCGGGTCGCCGCCGCCGACGATGTCCGTGTGGTGTTGATCGAGCCCGGCATCGACCCGGCCACCGAGCAGGGGGCCGCCGGCGGATGACGATCGTCGCTGTTGCCGGTGACGCCTGCACGACCACGGCCGTCGCACTCTCGGCGGCGTGGCCGGTGTCCGACGACGTGGTGCTCGTCGAGGCCGACCCATCGGGCGGCGACCTCGCCGCCTGGTTCGACATGCC
>CAXAWD010000668.1:0-1775 GCA_963972325.1 uncultured Acidimicrobiaceae bacterium | reverse complement strand
GGCTGTGGGGGAGGATGTCGCCGCTGAACGCCATGCTGATCGTGCGCGGTCGTTCGGGCGAGGTCGACGAGGTCGACGAGGTCGTCGTGGAACTCGTGGTCGTCGTGGAGTTGGTCGTGGAGGTCGGGGTCGTGGTCGTGGCCGTGGTGGCGGTCGTGGCCGTGCTCGTCGTCGTGGCCGAACGGCCGCTGCCGTCGGCAGTTGACGTCGTTGCGGGTGCGGTGACGGGCGGACCGCCCGACGCGGCGGTGGAGCATGCGCCGAGTGCCATCACGAGGAGCATCGCGACCGGTCGCATCGGTCCAGCTTCGCAGGTCGGGGCGCGCCGGAACCGAGCCTCGGACCACCGGAGGCCGTACCGTTGGGGCCATGCCGCTGTCCGAATCCGCTGCCGAACTCGTCGATTCCCGCTGGAAGGAGATCGTGCCCGTGCTCGAGGAGTACATCACGATCCCGAACGTGAGCGAGGCGTACGACCCCGACTGGCGCGAGCACGGCCACATGGCCGTCGCCGTCGAACTCATCCGCGCCTGGTGTGCTGCCCGTCCGATCCCCGGGCTCACGGTCGAGGTGATCGAACTGCCCGACCGCTCACCGATCATCCTCGCCGAGGTGCCGGCCACGCCGGGCGCCGACCCCGACGACACGGTGCTGCTGTACGGCCACCTCGACAAGCAGCCGGAGATGGAGGGATGGCGCGACGACCTCGGCCCGTGGAAGCCCGTGCTCGAGGGCGACCGCCTGTACGGCCGCGGCGGTGCCGACGACGGCTACGCGGCGTTCGCGAGCCTCACCGCGATCGAGGCCGTGCACGCGGCCGGTGGCGAACACGGTCGGCTCGTCGTGCTGATCGAGGCCAGCGAAGAGTCGGGGTCACCCGACCTGCCTGCCTACGTCGAGGCCCTCGCCGATCGGATCGGCTCGCCGTCGCTCGTCGTGTGCCTGGACTCGGGGTGCATCGACTACGAACGGATGTGGCTGACCACCTCGTTGCGCGGGGTCGCGATGGCCACCCTGCGCGTCGACATCGTCAGCGATGGGCTTCATTCCGGCGACGCGTCGGGCATGGTGCCGTCGACGTTCCGGATCGCCCGGATGCTCCTCTCGCGCATCGAGGACGAACGAACCGGCGAGGTGTTGCTCGACTCGACGTCCGTCGAGATCCCCGCCGATCGTGTGGCCCAGGCGCGGGAGACCGCGGCCGAGATCGGACGGATCGGCGACCACTACCCGTTCGTCGACGGCGCCGGCCCCACCACCGACGACCCGACCGAGCAACTCCTCGCGCGCACCTGGCGGGCCACGGTCAGCGTGGTCGGCGCCGACGGGCTCCCGCCGGCCGGCCGGGCCGGCAACGTGTTGCGGCCGAGCACCTCGCTGAAACTGTCGGTCCGGGTGCCACCGACCACCGATGTCGACGCGGCGATCGACGAGTTGGTGACGAAGCTGACCGCCGATCCGCCGTACGGCGCCAAGGTCGAGGTCAGCGGTGCCGAAGGTGGGCCGGGTTGGAACGCTCCGCCGCTCGCAGCGTGGCTGGAGGAGGCGCTCGCCGACGCATCGAACCATGCGTTCGGGCAGCCCGCCCGCCTGTTCGGCGAGGGCGGATCGATCCCGTTCATGGGCATGCTCGGCGAGCGGTTCCCCGACGCCCAGTTCGTGATCACCGGTGTGCTCGGCCCCGACGCCAACGCCCACGGCCCCAACGAGTACCTCCACGTGCCGACCGCTCGCAAACTCACGCTCGCGGTCGGCGACCTGCTCGACGCCCGCGC
>CAXAWD010000667.1:0-1777 GCA_963972325.1 uncultured Acidimicrobiaceae bacterium | reverse complement strand
CGCCGCCCTCCACGCCGCCGACGTCGACGAGATCGGTCTGGGCGACCTCGCCCGCCGCGAGGGCTACGTCGAGCGACAGATCAAACGGTGGTCGACGCAGTGGGAGCACTCCAAGACCCGCGACGTCCCGGCGATCGAGGAGGTCGCGCGCCATCTCGCCGCCAACGTGCCCGTGCAGCACGGCGTCTCGATCGCCCACGGTGACTATCGGTTCGGCAACTGCCTCGTCGACACCAGCACCGGCCGTGTCGCCGCGGTGCTCGATTGGGAGCTGTGCACGCTGGGTGATCCGCTCGCCGACCTCGGCTACCTCGGCGTGTACTGGGTGCGCCCCGACGGTACCGGGCGTGACAACGACCCGACCGGCGCAGGCGGCTACCTGCCGTTCGCCGACATCGTCGAGCGCTACGCCACCCGGACCGGCCGTGACGTGTCGCAGATCGACTACTACGTCGCGTTCTCGTCGTGGCGGCTCGCGGTGATCAGCGAGGGCGTCTACAACCGTTACCTTCACGGCGCGATGGGCGACCAGAACGACCCGGAGGCGCTCGAACGCGTCCGGGTCGGCACGCTCGACCTCGCGGAACAGGCACTCGCCGCGGTTCGGCGTCTGACATGAGCGGCCGCGATCGGCTGGCGGGTTGGGAGCGTCGATCGTTCTCGGCCGCCGGGTTCACGCACGACACGTATCGGCGTGGCTCCGGTCCGGGCGTCGTCGTCATCCACGAATTGCCGGGCATCACACCGACGGTGATCGACTTCGCGAACGACGTCGTCGAGCGTGGCTTCACGGTGGTGATGCCCGATCTGGTCGGCACGCCGGGCAAGCCGGTGAGCGCGCCGTATCTGGCGTCGAGCCTCGTCAAGGTCTGCATCTCCCGCGAGATCACGGCGTGGGCGCTCGACCGCACCACTCCCGTCACGGCCTGGCTGCGGGCGCTGGCCCGGGCGTTGCACGCCGAGGTGGGTGGCCCCGGCGTGGGCGCGGTCGGCATGTGTTTCAGCGGCGGTTTCGCGCTGGGGATGATGGTCGACGACATCATGTTGGCTCCGGTGCTGTCCCAGCACTCGTTCCCGATCGCCCGAGGACGTGGTGAAGCGAGCGGCAACCTCGGTCTGTCGCCCGATGACGAGGCCGAGGTGGTCCGACGCGCCGAGGAAGGATGCCAGGTGCTCGGCTTGCGCTTCACGGGCGACAGGATGGTGGGCACGCGGTTCGACGCGCTGCGCGAGAAACTCGGCGACGCGTTCATCGCGGTCGAACTCCCGAGTTCGTCGCCGGAGGACCACTCGGTGCTCACCGAGCAACGCGACGAGCCGAGTGTCGAGCGGGTACTCGGCTTCCTGTCGGACAGGCTGCACGTCGAGAACTAGGGTACCCCCGTAGGGTATTGCTCCTGGGCCGGTACGATCGGCTTCATGGTGCAACCGGGCTACCACGACGACAAGGCAGCGGTCCTCGCTCGACTCAAGCGGGTCGAGGGACAGATCCGCGGTCTGCAACGCATGGTCGACGAAGACACGTACTGCATCGACGTGCTCACGCAGGTGTCCGCTGCGACGCGAGCGCTCCAGGGCGTCGCCGTGCAACTGCTCGACGACCACCTCCGGCACTGCGTCACCCACGCCGTGCAGTCCGATGATGATGCCGAGGCCGATCGCATCATCACCGAGGCCTCGAAGGCCATCGAACGATTGGTGAAATCATGAACCTCCAGACCCTGACCCTCTCCGTGCCCGGCATGACCTGTGGTCACTGCGAAGCAGCCGTCAAGCA
>CAXAWD010000666.1:0-1781 GCA_963972325.1 uncultured Acidimicrobiaceae bacterium | reverse complement strand
GGCGGATACCGGAGGGGGACGGCGTCGACCTCGACGCGGCCCGCCGGGTCGACGAGATCGACGGCGGACGGCTTGTCGGTGATCGGCTCGGCTGCGTCGAGCACCTCGAAGACCCGCTCGAACGACACCATCGACGTCATCAGATCGACCCGCGCGTTGGTCAACCCGGTCAGGGGCTGGTACACCCGGGTGACCAGCGCGGCGAGCGCGACCAGCGTGCCGGCCGAGATGTCGCCGCTGACGACGAGCTGGGCGCCGATGCCGTAGATCGCAGCCGTACCGAGCGCGGCGACGAGCCCGAGCGCCACGAAGAACACGCGGCCGAGCATCGCCGCCCGCACGCCGGCGTCGCGCACCGCGTTGGCCTGGTCCGCGAACTTCTCGTTCTCACGATCGAGCGATCCGAACAGTTTCACCAACGCTGCGCCGGACACGTTGAACCGTTCGGTCATCTGAGTGTTCATCGCCGCGTTGTGGGTCATCTGGTCGCGAGCGATCGTCTGCAACCGGCGGCCGACACGTCGGGCCGGGACGATGAAGATCGGCAGCACGATCAACGCCAGCAGCGTGAGGCGCCACTCGAGCAGCAGCATGGTCGTCAGGGTCGTCACGAGCACGATCACGTTGCTCACCACGCTGCCGAGGGTGCTCGTCACCGCCGACTGAGCGCCGACGACATCGTTGTTGAGCCGGCTGGTGATCGTGCCCGTGGGGGTTCGGGTGAAGAACGCCAGCGGCAGCCGCTGCACCTTGGCGTAGAGCGACCGGCGGAGGTCGGCGATCAATCCCTCGCCGACCCGGGCGCTGCACCAGCGTTGCACGATCTGCAACACGGCATCGGCGAGCGCGGCCACCACGGCGATGCCTGCCAACCACCAGATCGGACCGCGGTTGCCGTCGGCCTGTGCCTCGGGGATCGCGACGTCGAGGATGCGACGAACCACGAGCGGTGGCACGAGCGCCAGCAGTGCGGCGGCGACGATCGCCGACAGGAACAGGACGATCGTGCCCCGGTACGGCCGGGCGAACCCCCAGACCCGGCGGGCCGTGTCGCGCGCCAACGTGGCATCCTTCACCGCGTCGGTGTCCCGCGGCATCATGTGGTGCGGGCCCATACGCATGCGGGCAGGCTACGCGGGCGTAGCGGCGTTGCGACTCGCCGTACCGACGGCCCAACGGCTCCGTACGCTGTCGTGATGCATCGCCGCCTCGCCGGAATCGTGCTCTGTCTCACCCTGGGCGTCGCCGCGTGCTCGTCGAGCGACGGCGACGTGACGCCCACGTCCACCGCCGACCGGGCCGACGCGACCGACGACACGACCACGACCACCACCGACGCACCCGACGGCTCCGACACCGGGTCGGACGAATCACCCGTCGCGGCACCGTTCGAGCCGGCGCCGATCGAGTGGGAGACGTACGACGACGATGTCGACGTGGCCACGCTCGACGTGCCGGTCGACTACGCCACCCCCGACGGCCCCATGATCGAACTGTTCATCGCGAAGTTCAACGCGATCGACCAGGGACGCCGCATCGGCACGCTCTTCATCAACCCGGGCGGCCCCGGGTTCGGTGGCTCCGACTACGCGTTCTTCGCATCGCAGGTGTTCGACCAGGAACTCCTGGAACGATTCGACATCGTCGGCTGGGACCCGCGCGGCACCGGCCTCAGCGAGCCCGCGATCGACTGCATCGACGACTACGACCGCTACTTCTTCGAGGTCGACTCCACGCCGGAGTCCGACGCCGAACACCAACTGCTGGTCGACCTGGCGGAG
>CAXAWD010000665.1:0-1795 GCA_963972325.1 uncultured Acidimicrobiaceae bacterium | reverse complement strand
GTGAGCGGCGCCATCTGGCTGTAGCGCAGGTTGCTCGTGAGGTATGTGTCTTGCACGCCGCGGGCGATCTGGCGCTCGTCGCCGCCGCCGGTGAACACGAACTGGCCCTTCTTCGCCTTGACGATCGCGGTGCCGGTGTCCTGACACATGGGCAGCACACCACCGGCGGAGATAGCGGCGTTCTTGAGCAGGTCGGTGGCGACGAACCGGTCGTTCGAACTCGCCTCTGGGTCGTCGAGGATGTTGCGCAGCTGTTGGAGGTGTGCGGGCCGGAGGAAGTGCGCGATCTCGCGCATCGCCTCGGCGGTCAGCCGGCGGATCGCCTCGGGCTCGACCTTGAGGAACGTGCCCTCGGGCGTGTCGAACGTGGAGACGCCCTCGGTCGTGATCAGGCGGTACGGGGTGTCGTCGGCACCGAGCGGCAGCAGTTCGGTGAATGCGAAGTCGTCAGCATCGTCAGCCATGCCTTCACCCTACGAGCCGTCGCACGGTCGCACCCAGGCGATCACCCCATCGCGAGTTGTGCCAGGCACAACTCGCGATGTCAGAGGAGTTCGTTGGCGAGGAGTGCGATGGCCGACGACGCGCACGCGAGCAGCACGAACGCCCGCACGCGGTCGGCTCGGAGGCGGGCGATCCCGACCCGGCCGAGCCAGAGGCCGACCAGCACGCCGGGCACGAGCAGGAGCGCGAGCCGGAGTTCGCGAGCACCGAGCACGCCGGCGATCACGAGACTCGGGATCGTGAACGCCGATCCGATCGTGTTGAACGTCGCCAGGCTCGACCTGAGCGTGCGCGGGTCCGCGTTCTGATACGTCAGCGCCATCGGGGGCCCTCCGATCGCGGCGACGGTGCCCGAGAACCCGGACGCCGTCCCGGCGATCAAGAGGTTGCGGCGCGTCGGGGCGAACCGCAGGCCCGACGCCGAGCCGATCACCGCGAGGAGCACGCTGACGGCGACCACGATCGCGATCGCACCGTGCCCGGCTCGCGAGAGGACGACGGCGCCGATGACGACGCCGACCAACCGCCCGGCGACCGCTCGGAGGATCGCACGATCGACGTGTTCTCGCTCCCGCAACGTCATCCCGACCGACAGCGGCAGTACACACATCGAGATCGCGCCGGGGATGAAGCCCGGGTCGATCAACGTCAGGATGGGTGCTGCGAGCAGGCCGAGACCGATGCCGATCGACGCCTGGGTCGCCGATCCGATGACCACGATCCCCATGGCGAGCGCGATCATCGAGGGGGACAGACCCACCAGTTGGGCGGCGAGCACGTCAGCGGTCCTTCAAACGCTTGGGCGCGGCCGTCGCCGGATCGTCGGGCCACTGGTGCTTGGGGTAGCGCCCGGCGAGATCCTTGCGGACGTCGGCCCAGGTGCCCTCCCAGAAGCCGGGCAGATCGCTCGTGATCTGCACCGGCCGATCGGCGGGGGAGAGCAACTCCAACACGATCGGGCGACCTCCCGCGGTGGGATGCACGGTGGTGCCGAACAGGTCTTGCACCCGCACCGCCGCCGACGGTTCGTCACCCGAGTAGTCGATCGGGACCGAGCGGCCGGTGGGGAGTTCGAGCCGGACCGGCGCCAGGCGATCGAGCTCGGCTCCCTCGGGCCACGGCAGCTGCGAACGCAGCACGGTCACGAGATCGACCTGCTCGAGATCACGGCGCCCGACGGCGCCGGGGAGGTACGGGGCGAGCCAGTCGTCGAGCGTCTCGGCGAGGTGCTCGACGCTCCAGTCGGGCCACGGCTCGCCGACGGTGCGGTGGAGGAAGGCGACCCGACGCC
>CAXAWD010000664.1:0-1797 GCA_963972325.1 uncultured Acidimicrobiaceae bacterium | reverse complement strand
CGACCCGTCCACGTTCTTCATGGCGCTCGCCGGCCCGACGATCGTGACCCACGGTGGCGACGAGCAGAAGCGGCGCTTCTTGCGTCCGATGTTCACCGGTGAGGAGAAGTGGTGTCAGCTGTTCTCCGAGCCGGGTGCCGGGTCCGACTTCGCCGGGCTCGCCACCAAAGCGGTGCGTGACGGCGACGAGTGGATCGTCAACGGCCAGAAGGTGTGGAACACGCTGGCGCACCTGGCCGACTTCGGCATGTTGGTCACGCGCAGCAACCCCGACCTGCCCAAGCACAAGGGCATGACGTACTTCGCGCTCGACATGAAATCGGAGGGCGTCGAGGTGCGGCCGCTCCGCCAGATCACCGGTGAGGCCGAGTTCAACGAGGTCTACATGACCGACGTGCGCGTGCCCGACTTCAACCGGATCGGCGCCGAGGGCGAGGGTTGGCGGGCGTCGCTGACCACGCTGATGAACGAGCGGTCGGCGATCGGCGGCGGTTCGGCCGGAGGCAGCAAGCCACGCCGGGGTGGTGCCGCCGGTGACGCCGTGGCGATCTGGCAGGAGCTCGACGAGTCGGAACGCACCGGTGCCCGCAAGGACGAACTGATGCGGTTGTGGGTGCGCGGTGAGGTCGGCCGGCTCACGAACCTTCGTGCCGCCGAGGCCGCGAAGGCCGGGAACCCCGGCCCGGAGATGTCGGTCGCCAAGCTCGAGTTCTCCGAGTTCAACAAGCTGCTCTACGACTTCTGCATCGACCTGCTCGGCATGGACGGCCAGGTCGGCTACGACTACACGTTCCGTCGGCCGACCGATCTCGACGCGAGCGGCGCCAACAAGGGGATGCAGTACGCGTTCCTGCGGGTGCGTGCCAACTCGATCGAGGGCGGCACCTCCGAGATCCTGCGCAACATCATCGGCGAGCAGGTGCTCGGCCTGCCGGGTGAGCCCCGGGTCGACAAGGACGTCCCGTGGGTGGAGGTGCCCCGCAGCTGAGCGCCGTGCGCCGGTACGGCGTCAGGCCGGCCGGGTCGAACGGGAGCCGGGGCGATGCTGCAGTGCCGTGAGCGGCCCGACGGTGGTCGCGATCCAGAGCGCCAACGGCCCGGCGACGTGGTCGGTCACGATGATCACGGTCGCCCACACGATCGAGAGGCCCAGCCAGAGGAACGGGAGTGCTCGTGTCAGGAGCCGCCGTCCGGAGTCGCCCGTGTTCACGACGCCGTCGGGGTGTCGTCGCGGACGACGATGACGGACTTGCCCATCGTGCTGCCGGAACCGAGCCGGCGGAGCGCGTCGGCGGTGCGGTCGAGCGGGAACCGATCACCGATCGTCGGTACCACCGCACCCGAGGCCAGGTGCTCGGCGAGACGGTCGATGAACGAGTGGTGCTCCTTGCTGAGGAACATCGTCAGGCGCTGCCGGACGAACGGCGACAGCAGCGTGGCTCGGATCTGGCGGCCGACGCCGCCGGTCCACTTGCCGCCGTTCTCGCCGCCGACGACCACGAGCGTGCCCGTCGGGGTGAGCGCCCGGCGCAGGCGACGGATGCTGTTGCGGCCGCCGATGTCGATGATGAGGTCGTAGCGGGTGGGGCCGTCGACGAAGTCGTCGGTGGTGTAGTCGATGACGTGATCGGCGCCGAGTGAACGGACCAACTCGACCTTGGCGGTGCCGGCGACGCCGGTGACCTCGGCACCCATCGCCTTCGCGATCTGGACGGCGTAGGTGCCCACGCCACCCGACGCGCCGAGCACGAGGACGTGCTGGCCGGCTTCGACCCGACCGACGTCGGTGAGGGCCTG
>CAXAWD010000663.1:0-1797 GCA_963972325.1 uncultured Acidimicrobiaceae bacterium | reverse complement strand
CCCGACCGCGCGGCGCGGATGGATGCGTGCGCCACCGCCGACCGCAGCGGGGTGCGCTACAGCATCCACTCCGATGCGTCGGTCACGCCGCTCGGCAGCCTGCACACGATGTGGTGCGCGGTCAACCGGGTCACCGCGAGCGGTGACGTGCTCGGTCCCAACGAGCGGGTCTCGGTCGATCGTGCGCTGCGCGCCGTCACCGTCGACGCTGCGCACCAGCTCCGGCTCGACCACGAACTCGGCACGATCCAGGCCGGCAAACTCGCCGACCTCGTGGCGCTCGGCGACGATCCGGGCGACGTCGACCCGCTCGCGATCAAGGACATCGAGGTGCGCGGCACGATGGTCGGCGGGGAGATCACCGGTCGATGACCCACGGTGCCCGTGTGCCGTTCACGCTGCTCGGCGGCTACCTCGGTGCCGGCAAGACGACGCTGCTGAACCGCGTGCTCAGCGACACCGACCGCCGGCTCGTGGTGCTCGTCAACGACCTCGGCGCGGTCGATGTCGACTCGGCGTTGATCGCCGACCACGACGGTGCCACGTTGTCTTTGTCGAACGGTTGCGTCTGCTGCGCGATCGCGGACGACTTCGGTGCGACGCTCGAGACCGTGCGCTCGATGGCGACGCCGCCCGATCAGGTGCTGATGGAGCTGAGCGGCGTCGCCGAGCCGGCCCGCGTCGCGCCGTGGGCGAACACCGCCGGGTTCCGGCTCGACGGAGTGGTCGTCGCCGCCGATGCCGAACAGATCGTCGAGCAGGTCGCACGCCCCGACGTCGGTGACACGGTGCGAGCCCAGCTCATCGCGGCCGACCTCGTCGTACTGACGAAGACCGATCTCGTGCACGACGGGGGAGTGGCGGCGACCGCTGCGGTGGCGGCGATCACCGGCGCGCCGATCCGGTCGTCGGTCGACGTGTCGCCGTCACTCGTGCTCGACCCGGGCGTGGTGCCGTCGACGGCGAGACCGTCCACGTTCGGCTCGGGCGACACGTTGCAGGTCGTCGACTCCGTCGACTTCGCCGGGGGCCCCGGAGCCGATCTCGAGCGTGTGCTCGACGACTTGCCGACGCGGGTCGTGCGCGCGAAAGGTCTGGTGTGTTGCTCCGACTCGGACGCGCCCGTGGAAGTGCACGTGGTGGGCCGCCGGCGGACGGTACGCCTCCGGCCTGATCTCACGGCGGAGGACGCCACGGGCGCCCTCGTCGCGATCTCGGTGGTCGGCGAACGTCGGTGAACCACTGACGTCGTCAACGCGGTGGTTCGAGCCGTGGCGGCGACCCCTCCACGACGTCGATCGGCACACCGTGCAGGTCGGTCGGGAACAGCTCGCCGTCGGGCACCTGATCGGCGGGGAGCAACCGTTCGACCGTCACCCGGATCCCGACCTCGTCGGTCGGCGCGCCGTTGCGCCACCGACGAGCGACCTCGACCGACACGACGCCGCGTCGCCCGATCCACTCGTGTTCGACCGCCGCGAGCGCGTCTCGAGCGGTGGCGGTCTGGTCGGGATCCGGATGCGGCATGGTCAGCCCTTCTGCTGACGCAAGTATGCCGCGAGCGCCTCGGCGACCTGCTGTGCCTCCGCGTCGTCCCGGTCGCAGGAGCATCCGCCCGGCTCGGACTGGCGCCCGATCAGACCGCCGAGCAACCCACCGAGCGGGCCCAGGGGTCCGCGCGGACCGAACGGGTCGGGATCGGGGATGGGGATCGGCGGAAACGGCCAGCGGGTGATCGGCCGACAGATCCACGGGTACCGGTCACAGATGTCGAGCAGCGGCGGCCGACACAGCACC
>CAXAWD010000662.1:0-1801 GCA_963972325.1 uncultured Acidimicrobiaceae bacterium | reverse complement strand
CTCGGCCGAGTCGATCAAGGGCATCAAGGTCGACGGCGCCGCCGGCGACTACGGCCGGAACCAGCTCGACAAGCTGACCGACCGTGCCAAGCAGATCGGCGCCAAGGGCCTCGTCTGGCTCAAGACGACCGACGACGGGTTCGACTCGCCGGTGGCGAAGTTCCTGTCCGACGACGAGGTCGCGGCGATCAAGGCGACGATGGGCGCCGAGACGGGTGACCTGATCCTGATCGTCGCCGACGAGTGGATGACCACCTGTGAGGTGCTCGGCACACTCCGCAACGATCTCGGGCGCCCCCCGGTGCACGAGGGGCCGTACAAGTACGTGTGGGTGGTCGAGTTCCCGCTGTTCGTCGGCCGCGACAAGGAGACGGGGCAGCCCAAGTCGGGCCACCACCCGTTCACGATGCCGCACCCCGACGACATCGACAAGTTCGACACCGACCCGATGTCGGTCCGGTCGATCGCGTACGACCTGGTGCTCAACGGATGGGAGCTCGGTTCGGGCAGCATCCGAATCCACGAGCCCGAACTCCAGCGCAAGGTGTTCACGGCGCTCGGCATCACCCCGGAGGAAGCCGACAAGAAGTTCGGTTTCTTCCTCAACCCGTTCGAGTACGGCGCACCGCCGCACGGTGGGTTCGCGTTCGGCCTCGACCGCCTGGTCGCGATCCTCGCCGGTGAGGAGAACATCCGCGAGGTGATCGCGTTCCCGAAGACGCAGAGCGGTGCCGACCCGATGACCAACAGTCCGATCCCCGGCGACCCGAAGGCGATCGCCGAACTCGGCCTGCGGCTCATCCCACGCGTCGACTGAACGGCCCGGTCACGCCGCGTCCCGACATCGCCTTCCGGCGGGGTGACGGTCGCGTCGGTCTGCACATCAGGTACCGCCGGCTCTGACGCGCTCGGGTGTCGACGGCGGTCGATCGTCAGGCGTCGTGTTCGCCGGCGGCGTCGGTCAGCAGGTACACGGCGAACGTCGGCACCCAGTGCGAGATCATGTAGTCGTCGTGCGCCGCCATCGGGAGCCCGACGGATGCGTGCGCCGCAGCGGCGGTGCGAAGTGAGGCCCCGGCGGCGTGGTCGTCGGGGAGTGCTGCGGCGATCGACGACATCATCCAACTCCGACTCAGATCGAGTCCGGCCCAATGGGCGAGTTGGCCGTCGGACGGATCGACCACCTCGACCGGGCGGAGCGCGCCGAACCCGGCCGGAGCGAACCGGTCGAGCCACGCCACGAACTCGTCGGTGGGAAGGACCCGCCGCATGAGGTCGGCCTCGCTCAGCGATGGGGACAGGAAGTCGGCGGCCGACGGCTCGAACCTGGCGTCCACGTCGGTGTCCTCGCCGAACCAGCGTCGAGCGGCTTCGGTGATCAGGCTGCGCAGGTGCGGGTCGTCGACGCTGTCCCACACCAGCGCGAGCGAAAACGCCGACTGGTTGTGCATCCCGCCCCGCACCGGCACCACCATCCGTTCGCAGTAGCGCTCGAACCGGTCGATCGCGTGGCGTTCCATCGGCGCCAGGGCAGCGAGCCAGTCTCGTCCCTGCGGGTCATCCCAGTCGCGGAGCTCGCGGCACAGCCGGAGCAGCCAGGCCATCCCGTACGGCATCTCGAAGCCGGGTCGTTCGTCGATCCAAGCCATCTCGACGGCGATGTTGTCGGGCGTCAGATGCCCGGCGACGGCGGCGCGTGCGGCGGCTGCGAACCCGGGATCGTCCGTGGAACGGAGCACCCGCACGACCTGCCAGTGCGAGTGCACCGCCGAGTGCCAGTCGTAGCACCCGAAGAACGCCG
>CAXAWD010000661.1:0-1810 GCA_963972325.1 uncultured Acidimicrobiaceae bacterium | reverse complement strand
TAGGTGGGGCTCACGTCGTTGGTCACGATCGACGCGTCGGTCGTGAACGTCACGACGTTGCCGTACACCGTCGCTCCACCGGCTTCGGCAACCGCGCGGACCGAGTACTCGGTACCCGGTGTCAGATCGGCGATCGAAGCGGTGACTGCGGTGGCACCCGAGCCGGTCACCGGGTCGGGGGTGCCGGCGATCGTCATCGATGTGACGGTGCCGAGGTCGGCGGCGTCGTCCGCGTACTCGAACGAGGGCGACGCCGATCCGCCGTTGGCATCGACGGTGCCGGACAGGTCGGTGCCGCTCGAGGTGGTGCCGCCGGCCGCACCGGTGGTGACGATCGGCGGGGTGATCGACGAGAACCCGCCGGCCCCCACCGCCGAGATCGCGGCGACGCGCAGTGAGTAGGCCGTCGTCGCCGACGGCAACTCGAACGATGCGGAGGTGGCAGACGAGCCGGACGCCACGGTGGTCCACGAGGAACCATCGGTCGAGTACTGCACGAGGTGGTCGGTGATCGCCGAGCTGCCCTGAGCCCCGGCTGTCCACGTGAGATCGGCGTCGTCACCGTCGACGGTGAGGGTCAGCGCCGTCGGCGCTGCCGGTGCGACCGCACCGACGACGGCGGTCGTGCGCGGCGTGCTACGAGGGCCGGTTCCGGCCGAGTTCGTGGCCTCCACGGTGAAGTAGTAGGTCCCGTTACCGAGACCGGTCACGTTGTGGCTGGTGGCGGTGGGCTGGTAGCTGGCGACGATCGAACCTTCGTTGGCGGCGTTCCAGCGGATCACGTTGTAGCTGGTGATCGGGCTGCCGTTGGCGGCAGCTGCGTCCCATTCGAGCAGCACGTTGCCGGCGCCCGGGGTGGCGCGGAAGCCGGCGATGGCGCCGGGCAGACCGAACGGTGTGGCCGTCTCGATCGACGACGGGGTGCCGCCGCCCACGGCGTTGACGGCTCGGAGCTCGACGTCGTACTCGGTCCCGTTGGTGAGGCCGGCGATCGTCGTCGGTGACGAGGAACCGGCGGTGTTCTTCCAGACGCCGCCGTCGAGGCGGTACTGGTACCCGGTGATCGCCGAGCCGCCGTTCGATGCGGGCGCCGTGTAGGCCACCTGCAGGAAGCCGGTGCCGGGGGTGATCCCGGTGATCGTCGGTGCGTCGGGTGCCGCGAGCGGCGTGGTGGAGGCGAGCGGCGAGTTGGAACCGGTGCCGGCCGCGTTCTGGGCGGCGACCCGGAAGTAGTACGTGGTCGCGTTGGTGAGGCCCGTCACGGTGGCGCCGGTCGTGGCGCTGGTGCCGTCGGCGAACGTGGTGAACGGGCCGCCGGGGTTCGTGGCGTACTGCACGACGTAGTCGGTGACGGCAGCGCCGCCGTCCGATGCGGGAGCGGTCCAGGTGAGCACGGCCGATCCGGCGTCGCTGTTCGCGACGAGTGCGGTCGGAGCGCCGGGCAGGCCGTACGGCGTGGCGAGCACGGCGTCGGACGGCGCACTGGTGCCGCCGGCGCCGGTGGCGCGGATGCGGACCGAGTACTCGATGCCGGTCGTGAGACCCGGAATCGGGAACGGGCTGGAACCGGCGGCTGCGGAGATCCAGTTGCCGCCGTCGAGCTGGTACTCATAGTCGTCGATCGGTCGCCCGCCGTCGTCGACCAAGTCGACCACGACGCTCAACGCGTTGGGCGACGACACGATCGAATCGATCTGGACGACCGGTTCGCCGAGCGGGACGGCCACGGGTCGCGGTGCGCTCGCCGGACCGGTTCCGGCTTCGTTCTCTGCGACGACCTCGGCGTACACGGAGACACCGTTCGTGAGAC
>CAXAWD010000660.1:0-1815 GCA_963972325.1 uncultured Acidimicrobiaceae bacterium | reverse complement strand
AACATCGACGACACGGCGACCGACGAACGCCCGATCCACACCCGTCTCCTCGGCGCCGACATCCCGATCGTCGAGCACCTGACGAACCTCGATCTGCTCCCGAGCGACGCGATGGTTCACCTCACCGCGGTTCCGCCCGCCGTGGTCGGCCTGGGCTCGTTCCCCGTGCGCGTCGTCGCGCGCTACGACATCTGACCGGACGCAGGATGCTCACGTCCGAGCGAGCCCAGGGTCGTCCGCACGACACGCGTCACGACACGGTCGTTCGGAGCAGGACGGTGTTGTCGATCTCGAGGTCGGCACCCCAGATGAACTGCGCCGACGGATCCCAGTCGATCTCGGCGTAGCCGTCCTTCGGCGACACCTCGGCGGCGCTCCACTCGGTGGCATCGGCCCAGGCGCTGTCGTCGAAACCCGCCGCCGTCCAGTCGGCAGGCGTCTCGATGATCGAGAACTCGAAGGTGCTGTCGGGGTCGGGATCGTCCTCGCACTCGGGGTCGAGCGGCGCCTGGTGGACCACGAGTGCCGACCGGAACAGGGCTTCGACGGGTTCGTCAAGCAGCCGTCGAGCGACCTGAACCCGAACGTGGCCGAGGGCTGGGACGTGGTCCGTCCCGGCCTGACAGAGCGCGAGGCCGACCAGCTCGCGGTGGCGATCGCGACCGACCTCGAGGTGCCCTACGTCGGCACGATCTTCGTCGACCACGCCGCGGACACCGGTGATTCCGCCACGAATGCCGGCGACGGCGCGGCCGGAGCGCCGAGCCTGGCGAGCGGTACCGCAGCTGTCACGGTCGGCGCGCAGTCGTGGACCTTCGACCTCACCGGCGACGAGGGCCTGTGCTCGACGTCGTCATCCAACGGCGTCGTCGGCAGCGGCCGCGCGCTCGACGCCTCCGGATCGACCGATCCGTCGGGAGCAGTCCTCTCGATGAACATCTATCCGGAGGACTGGGAGGCCCGAGGCACACAGGCCAACAGCGTTCGGGTCGACGCCCCCGGCGACGACACCGACTGGCGAACCGCAGCTCCGGGCACCGTCACGGAATCGGGTCTCACCGGGTTGGCCGACGCCGTCGTGGACACCTGGACGTACCACGACGGCTGGGCCACCGGGACGGCCACGTTCTATCTGGAGTCGTCGCTCGACGACGCCGAACTCGGCCTCGGCGACCTCGTCACCGAACGCGGCAGCTTCGAGATCAACTGTCGCTGAAGCCGGGCGTGAAGAACCGGGCGAGGTCGCTGCGGCCCTCCAGCCCGAGCTTGCGGTACATCGCACCGAGATGGTTGTCGACGGTGCGCACGGAGATGAAGAGCCGCTCGGCGATCTCCCGACTCGTCGCCCCGGCCGCGGCCTCGGCCGCGACCTGCCACTCGCGGTGACCCACCGATGCGGGGCGCATTCGTAGGGCCGGAGTGTCGGCCCCGGTACACGACGCCTCCCACGTCATCGAGATCGCCGCGGCTCGGGCCGCTTCGGTCGCTTGGCCGTCGGCGTCCCGGATCGCTGCCAGTTGTGCGGCGACCTCGGCCGCGAGGAGCGGACACCCCTGTCGCGCAAACGTCTGGACCAGCGCCGCCAACGCCGACGGCGAGCGCTCGGTCAACGCGCGTGCGTGCTCGGCTGCGGCGGTGAGGTACGCCGCCCCGACCGACGACCCCGCAGCCGCCGCCAACGTGTCGCACACCAGGTCGGGCCGGCCGAAGCGCACCGCATCGTGCAACACGATCGAGCCCCACGAGACGTGCTGAGCAGCGACGGCCGACGAACCGGTCGCGGCGGCGAGCTCGGCGGCTGCGGAGAGGTCGCCG
>CAXAWD010000659.1:0-1819 GCA_963972325.1 uncultured Acidimicrobiaceae bacterium | reverse complement strand
CCGGGCTCGACCTGTACGCCCGCGAGCCGGCGACGCTGCCGAGCGGCGGCGGTCGCCTGCTGATGCCGACCGGCATCGCCATCGCGATCCCCGTCGGCTGGTGCGGCCTCGTGATGCCCCGCAGCGGCCTCGCGCTCAAGCACGGCATCAGCGTGGTGAACACGCCGGGACTCATCGACGCTGCGTACCGCGGCGAGATCAAGGTGATCCTGATCAACACCGACCCAGAGCACGACTACGAGATCGCCCGCGGCGACCGGGTCGCGCAATTGGTGATCCAGCGCGTCGAGGAGGTCGGCTGGAACGTGGTCGACGAACTCGACGGTGTCGACCGAGGGGGCGGCTTCGGCCACAGCGGCCGCTGAATCGCGAGTTGTGCCAGGCGCTCAGCGGATTGGCCGCTTCGCTCTCATCCATTCCGCTGCGCTGCCCGTGACGATCGGTCGCAGTTCGCCTGGCGGCTCACGCTCCAGGCACAACTCGCGATCAGGACTCGGTGACCGTGACCGACTCGATGGTGATCGTCTCGAGCGGCGGGACGCCGTTGTCGGCCGGGTTGGCCACCGCGTCGAGCGCCGTGACCGTGGAGTCGAGCCCGGCCGTGACCGTGCCGAACAGCGAGTACGACGGCGGCAACGCGGCGCCGTTGTCGCCGGTGATGATGAAGAACTGGCTGCCGTTCGTATCGGGCCCGCTGTTGGCCATCGCCAACGAGCCGATCTCGTACTCGCCGGCCAACGGCAGCTCGTCGGGGAAGCTGTACCCTGGGCCGCCGGTTCCCGTGGCGGTCGGATCGCCGCACTGCACGACAAACCCGGGGATCGCACGGTGGCACTCGGTGTCGTCGAAGTAGTGGTACTGGGCCAGCATCACGAAGTTGTTGACCGTCTGCGGCGCCTTGGCGGGCAGCAGCTCGACGGTGATCGGACCGAAGTTGGTGACGATCTCGGCGGTGTACGTGGCGCTTGTGTCGATGCAGAACGGCTGCATCTCGTCGAACGTCTGCTGCTTCGGTTCCGAGCCGTCGGTCGCCGGGCAATCGGCCGGATCGGCCATCGGCGGTGCGGTGATCGGCGTCGGCTTGTCGACCGAGATCACGTCGATCACGAACGTGAGCGCGTCGCCGGCCTCAATCACGCCGCCGCTCTGCTCGCCGTACGCGAGCGGCGACGGGATGTCGAGCTGCCGCCGGCCGCCGGCCTGCACGCCGACCAGACCGAGCTCCCACCCCTGGATCACGCTGTTGAGACCGAGCGTTACGGGGAACGGTTCGCCGCGGTCGTAGCTGTTGTCGAACTCCGTGCCGTCTTCGGAACGCACGCCGACGTAGTGCACGGTGACGGTGTCGCCTGCCTCGGCCGTCGGACCCGACCCGGTGACCAGATCGGTGACGACCAGCTCGGTCGGGAGTTCGGCGGGGATCTCGACTTCCGGCTTGACGGAGAGATCGATGTCGTCACCGGCGTCGGACGTCGTGGGCGACGTGGGCGTCGCCGAGTCGGAGGCGTCGTCGCTCGTATCGGAATCGTCGGCGTCGGCCTCGGAGGCTGCGGGCTCGTCGTCGGGGAGCAGCACCGGGTCGGTGTCGTCGCTCGAACCGCACGCGGCGAGCAACAGCCCGACCACGGCCAAGGCACTCAGGCGGCGCATCGGCTGGTCAGGTTCCGGCGGGCGTGATCGCCCGAACGTCGATGACGAACGTCAGGGCGTCGCCGGGCTGGATGACGTCGCCACGCGGATCGTCGCCGTAGGCGAGTTCGGCCGGGATGTCGAGCTGGATCTGCGAACCGGCCTGAGCGTCGACGAGGCCGAGGTCCCA
>CAXAWD010000658.1:0-1833 GCA_963972325.1 uncultured Acidimicrobiaceae bacterium | reverse complement strand
CGACGGCGCCGCAGAAGCTCAGCGTCAGATCACCGGTGCCCTGCGCCTCGACGCGCGCCGATGTCGGCACCGACGCGGTCAGCAGCGTCGTGCCTCCGATCAGGCCGAGATTCCAGCCGAGGCCGAGCAGGAACAGTCCGACGAAGATCATCGCCGGCACGTACCCGGCGACGACCGCCGCCACCGTCCCCGTACCGAGCACGATCGCCCCGATCTGGATCGCCCGGACGGCTCCGACCCGGTCGACGAAGCGTCCGACGAGCGGAGCCAGCCCGAACATCCCGAGGATGTGGACGGCGATCACGAGCGCCGACAGGTCGGCGTGATCGTGATCCTTCATGTGCGGCGGCGTCATGGTCATCACGCCCACCATCGCCGCCTGCGACCCGGCCATCGCCACCAGACCGAGCATCGCGCCGGGCGATGACCGGATGACACCGTACGACCGGCGAACCTGCCGGATCGGCCGGGTGCGCTCGGCGTCGGGGTCGGTGCCGCCGACCAAGACCAGCGGGTCGGGCCGGAGAGCGACGAAGTACACCACCGCACCGAGCGTGAACAGCGCACCGGCGAAGAGATACGGACCGATGTACTCGTCGAGGCCGAGCCACTCGCCGAAGCGCTTCTCGAGCGGCGTGAACGTGGGCCCGAACACTGCACCCAGCGTGCCGATCCACACGATCGCACCGATCGCACGGGCGCGGTCGTGGTCGAGCGCGAGATCGGCGGCGACGTAGCGCGCCTGCAGGGTGGCAGCCTGACCGGAACCGAACAGGAACATGCCGAACACGAACAGCGGGAACCAGCGCAGCTGGCCGCCCGTCGCGGCGACACCGGCGCCGAGCGCGCCGATCAACAGCGCGGCGATCAGCCCCGGCCGGCGGCCGCGCCGTCGCATGAAGGCCGCCAACGGGATCGAGATCGCCGCTGCGCCGAGGGTGAACGCGGCACTGCCGAGGCCGGCGAGCCGATCGCTGCCGAGCATGTCGGAGGCGAGCAGGCTGACCACCGCGACGGTCCCCGCCACGGCGGCCTGACCCGGCACGACGGCCAAGCGCAGCACGTTGAGCGTCTTGGATTGCTGTAGTTGGTGCTGTCCGAGGTCGACTTCGGGGGTGGTCGTCGTCACTCCCCCACTTTGTCAGGTCGCGGGTGGTCGCGACCGCTCGGAACGAGACCGGTCAGGAGCGGCGTCGGCGGAGGATGAGGAGCGCAGCGCCGGCGAGGATCACCGCGGTGATGCCTCCGGCCCACCACGGGCGGGACGGGGTCTGCTCCGATGACGATGCACCGCTCAGGCCCATCCGGTCGGCCATGTCCGCGAGCTGTTGCTCGGACAGATCGCCACCGACCGAATCGCGGTTCTCGGGAGGCGTGTCGGGGAAGTCGCGGCCGGCCTCGGGCGACGGGGTCGGGTTGGCCATCTCTCGAACCGGGCCCTGACTGGGGTCGCCGCCGGCCTGCTGGTGGAGGTGTCGTGCCATGGTGCGAGGCTTCCCGGTTCCACCCGGCCCGAAACCGAACCCTCGGAGCACCACGGGGCGTGAGGTCGGACCGGAAAACCGATGGACGCCGGGCGACCGCTCTCCTACCGTGGTCGGCATGGGTGACCGGGTACGGCATCGCGGTTGGTTCCTCGTGAGCTGTGTGAGCATGGCTGCTGCTGCCGGTGCCGTCAGCGTGGGTCTCGACGCCGGCGCCGACAGCGCCTCGACGTCCGGCACCTACGTGCCGATGGTCCCGTGTCGGCTGTTCGACACGCGTCCGGCACCGTTCAACGTGGGCCACCGCGCCACACCACTCGGTCCGGACGAGACGTTCACGCAGCAGGTG
>CAXAWD010000657.1:0-1837 GCA_963972325.1 uncultured Acidimicrobiaceae bacterium | reverse complement strand
CCCCCCGCCCCCGCCCCCCCCGGGGCGGGGGGAGCCAGGTCGGCGACCGTGCCGAATCCGATCGACTGCGGTGCTTCGAGGACGACCTCGGCGATCCGACGCTCGGCAGCCGTGAGGTCGGCTCCACGCTCTCTGATCCGCTCGGCGACGTCCACGGGGATCCACCGTACTCCGGACCATCGCTTCCCGCCGAACGTGATCCAGACCTCCGACGATCTACTTGCAGGATGCAATTGACTGCTCGATCAGGCGCCCCTACGCTGCCTCCTGCTGGTCGTCGTGTAGGGGTGACAACCAGCACCGGGGACACCTCGGGCCGAGCCAACCAGTGTGAGGGGATCATTCGTGGCGAACGTCGACATCATCACGTCAGCAGTACCGGCCGACGAGGACTGGATGCGCCGAGCGGCGTGCAAGGGCCTCACCCACCTGTTCTTCCCCAGCCCTGCCGAACGACCGCAGGCGCGCGAGCGACGCGAGGCGACCGCCCGCGAGGTGTGCGGCAGCTGTTCGGTCCGCACGTCGTGTCGTGATTTTGCACGCGACGAGCACGAGTACGGTTTCTGGGGCGGCGAGAGCGAAGACGAGCGCCACGCAGCCGGCTATCGGCTGATCGCCCCCATCGGCGTTCGCGCCCGCTCCGCGGGCTGACTCAGCCCCGCTCGCCCGCCGGATGGGCGAGGGTCACCGCCGACCATCCGTCCACGTCCCGACGCGCGACGACCTGCATCGGCGCCAGCGCCGTCAGCACGTGGTCGTAGCCGTCGGTGAGCACCCCCGAGATCACGAGCCGGCCGCCCGCCGCAGTGACCCGACGGAGATCGGGCGCCATCGCCACGAGTGTCGGCGCCAGGATGTTCGCCGCCACGAGATCGAACGTCCCGTCGACCTCGCCGAGCGCCGTCGTCGACGCCTCGACCCGATCGGCCACGCCGTTGCGCCGAGCATTGTCGACCGTCGCAGCACGCGCCGGCTCGGCGATGTCGATCGCCACCACACGCTCGGCACCACGCAGCCCTGCGATCACCGCCAGCACTCCCGACCCGCACCCGACGTCCAGCACGCTGTGTCCCGGGCGGACGAGGTCGTCGAGCACTGCAGCGGTGGCCCGGGTGGTCGGATGATCACCGAGGCCGAACGACCCGCCCGGTTCGATCGCCACATCGAGAGCGCCATCCGCTCCCCCGCCGTCCTGCCACGCCGGACGGATCACCAACCGTTCGCTGACCACGATCGGCCGGGCGAACTCGCGCCACGTCTCCGCCGGTCGTTCGTCGACCTCGACGAACGCGACGGTCCACCCGACCGGCATCGCACCGAGCCGACGCGCCGCCACGCGGTCGTCGTTGCCGAGTGAGGTCCGGAGTTCGACCCGGTCGTCGTCGGCCTCGCGTTCCTCGACCGCCTGCGCGCCCGCCGACCAGAGCCGGTCGGCCGCGAGTTCCGCCGCCTCGGTCGGCACGGTCAGGGTTACGACGCGCATTCAGTCGATCCGGCGGAGGTCGGTGCGGAAACGCTTCGCACGTTCGATGTACGCCTGAGCGCCCATCTGGATCAGCACCGGCTTGGCGCGGTCGGGTTTGATGACCGCCGGCGAGCCGGCGGCGATTGCCCCCGACGGGATCTCGGTGCCGTCGAGCACGACCGAGTTGGCCGCCACGATCGACCAGGATCGAGCGACCGCCCGGTGCAGCACGATCGAACCGTTGCCGACCAGCACGTCGTCTTCGATCGTGCAGGCCTCGAGGTGGACGATGTGGCCGATCACACAGCGGCTCCCGACGATGGTCGGAATGTCGGGCGTCGTGTGCAGGACCGATCCGTCCTGCACGCTGGT
>CAXAWD010000656.1:0-1843 GCA_963972325.1 uncultured Acidimicrobiaceae bacterium | reverse complement strand
ATCGACCTGGCCGCCCCGCTTGCGCGGATGACGTTCAACCAGGCGGCGGTGCATCGAGACACCACCACCACGGCCGACGGCCGGAGGCTCGTCTACGGCGGCCACGTGCAGGGGCTGGCCCAGGCCTCGTTGACGCGGATGCTGCCCGGTCTCGCGAGCGTGCAGGGCTGGGACGGTTGCGACCACATCGGCCCCGCCTACGAAGGCGACCTGATCGAGTTCCGGCATCGGCTCGTCGAGCAGGCCGACGTGGGTGCCGGCCGCCTGATGCGCTTCGAGGTGATCGGCACGAAGATCACCGACGGCGACCCGGTCGACATCCTCCGATGGACGCCGATCGTCTGGGGCGTGTGAACCGGCGGGCGTCCGCCGACACGACCGTCCACCGGATTGACGGGAACCAGACACCTGATCGCCACGTCAAACCGATGACGAGTTCGTAAGGTTGACTCGGAGAGGATCGGTACACATGGCGAGCGGGATGATGAAGAGAACGGCGGCCTTCGTCGCACTGGGGCTGGCCCTCACCGGCTGCTGGTTCGGCGGCGACGACGACGCCGACGAGTCTCCCGGCACGACCGTTCCCACCACGACCGATCCCGACGACGGCCCCGCGGTCAACGTCGAAGGAGCGCCGACCGGCGACCAGGCCGCCCAACTCGGACTCCGGCTCAGCGAGGGCGCACCCGCCGACGACGTGCCCGTGTCGATCGACGTGGTCGAGGGAACGCCGATCGGCAACGCCGATGTGCAGGCGATCCTCGACCGATTGCCCGAGTGGGTCGTCCCCGACACCGATCGGCAAGAGTTCAACCGCCCCGCCGAGACGCTGCCGCCCCCGCTCGTCGGCGAAACGATCGACGGCACCTTCCCACCCAGCGGCGACGACGCTCCCCCGGCACCCGCCGAAGGGCCGCTGCACGTGGTGCGCTTCCAGCCGGAGGGCGAGGTCGATCTCGCGCCGTTCCTGAGCATCACGTTCGACCAGCCGATGGTGCCGTTGGCGACCCTCGACCAGCTCGACGACGCCGACGTCCCCGTCGAGGTCTCCCCTGCGATCGAGGGGCGCTGGCGCTGGATCGGCACCCGCACCCTCCGATTCGAGGTCGAGCCCGGCGATACCGATCGGCTGCCGGCGGCGACCGAGTACGAAGTGACCGTGCCGGCGGGCACCACGTCCGTCTCGGGCGGCCGTCTCGCCGAGTCGGTCAGCTGGACCTTCGCCACGCCGGCGCCGTCCGTCGAGTCGTTCGTCGGCGACAGCGAAACCACGTCGCTCCGCCCGGTGTTCGTCGCCGTGTTCGACCAACTGGTCGATGCCGGCGCCGTGCTCGACACCGTGTCGGTCGAAGCCGACGGCGAACCGATCGCGCTCCGGCTCGCGAGCGACGACGAGATCGATGCCGACGCTGCCGCCCGAAGTGCCGTCGGCGGCGCCCTCGACGGCCGAGCGGTCGCGTTCCGCCCGATCGGTGAGCTCCCGGCCGACACGGCGTTCACGGTCACGATCGGGCCGGGTACCCCGTCCGCCGAGGGCCCGCGCGTCAGCGCCTCCGCGAGCACCTACCGCGGCCGGACGTTCGGCTCGCTGCGCGTCGAGGAGACCGAGTGCGGCTACGGCAACGGATGCGAACCCGGCACCCCGTTCGGTATCCGATTCAGCAATTCGCTCGACCCCACACTGTTCTCCGCCGACCTCGTCGACGTGTCGCCCGCGATCGAGCATCTGACGATCAACGTGTACGGCAACGCGATCGAACTCTCGGGCGCCACGAAGGGCAGCACCACGTACGAGGTCACGCTCGACGCCGCGCTCACCGACGTGTTCGGCCAGACACTGGGC
>CAXAWD010000655.1:0-1849 GCA_963972325.1 uncultured Acidimicrobiaceae bacterium | reverse complement strand
TCCCGCGCCGACCGACGCCGAGGGTGATGTCGACGACGAGGTCGACCTGGCCGGCCTGGTCGCCCAGGTCGACGACGACGATCCGTACGCCGACGGGGAGAATCGGCCGTGAGCCGCCGTCTCCCGGCCCTGCTCGCGCTGCTCGTGGCGCTCGGTGCACTCGTCTTCGGTACCCGGTCGGAACTCGCCGAGACCACGCCGACGTTCAGTGTGTCGGCCAACGGCTGGATGCCGTCGGCGCCACCGCTCGGCGGACTGACCGAGACCTGGTTCTGCCCCGGCGTGCCGGCCACCGGTGTCGACGACGTCGACGGCGAGATCGTGATCGCCAACCGAACCGCCGACCGGATGGTCGGCAGCATCCTCCTGGTCAACTCCGACCAGGAGAATCTGCGGCTGGCGCTCGACGTCGACGGGTGGGCGTCGGCGACGGTCGATCTCGACGATCTGCTGCCCGGCGACGTCGTCGGTGCGTTGATCGAGATCGACGGTGGCGGCGGCATCGTCGAGCAACGTTCGCTGCGCCCGTCGGGCGACAGTCAGGCGGCCTGTGCCAACGCCACGTCCGACACCTGGTACCTCGCCGACGGATTCACCGTCGACGGGAGCCTCGATCAGATCATCCTCACGAACCCGTTCGAGCAGACCGTCGTCGCGAACCTCGAGTTCGCCACGCAGGAGGGATCGCGTCGCCCGCAGTCGTACAGCGGCCTCACCGTGCCCCCGCGCAGCGTGCGCGTGATCGACCTCGGGGCGCCGGGCGCCGGTGCGCAGAGCGAGCCGATTCTCGCCGTCACGGTCGAGACCACCCGCGGTCGACTGGTCGTCGGTCGCGCGCAGACTTTCAGCGGTGGTGGTCGTGTCGGCAGTCAGGTCACGCTCGCCGCGCCGGCGCTGCGCGACCAGTGGTGGTTCGCCGACGGAGCGAAGGGTCCCGACGTGGCCGAACGGTTCTCGATCTACAACCCGACCGACGACAAGGTGGAGGACGACGTCATCTTCCTCGGCATCGACATTCCGGTGTTGCTCGACCCGATCGTCGTGCCGGCCCGGGAGGTCGTCACCTACGACCCCGGCGACGAACTGGACCTGCCTGACGGTCGGTATGCAACCGTGATCGCGACCTCGACCAACGAACCGACCGTGGTGATCGAACGGGCGGTCTCCCAGACGGTCGGTGACACGACCGCCACGTCCGTCCTGCTGGGCGCCACGCCGCGCCAGGACGGGTATGTGGCCAGCACCTGGCACATCGGTGTCAGCCCGGACGAGCCGGTCGACGAAGCACTGATCGTGTACAACGCCGACAACACGCCGGGCACGGTCACGGTCTCCGCGGTCGGGCAGTCCGGCCCGGTGCCCGTGCCGGGGCTGGAGGACGTGCCGATCGGTGGCGCGGCCGTCGTGGCGATCGACCTGACCGACCCGATCGTGCTCGGGCGCGAGTTGATCCTCGAGAGCACCGCCCGAGTGTTCGTCGAGCGCTCGTTCCCGACGGGACGCGGTGACACCCGTTCGTCGTCCTGGGCCGTTCCGGCCGGCTGAACCGGCTGATAGACATCACCTCGTGGCTCGTCTTCTGCTCGCCGTGGCCCTGGTCGCACTGGTCGCCGTCGTCGCGAACGTCGTCCGTCGCCGCCGCGAGGCCGACCCGCCCACGCAGGCCCGCGGCGAGATCCCGGCCCAGCTCGACCGTGCCGATTTCGACGGTGACGGCTGGTTGGTCGCGGTGTTCACCTCGGCGACCTGCTCCACGTGTGCTGACGTGGTCGGCAAGGCCGAGGTGCTGCGCAGCGACGAGGTGGCGGTCGCGAACGTCACGTTCCAGGAGCACCGTTCGCTGCACGAG
>CAXAWD010000654.1:0-1856 GCA_963972325.1 uncultured Acidimicrobiaceae bacterium | reverse complement strand
CGAACGCCGGGCAGTCTCCCCGCATACACGAGAAGTCGAAGTTGCAGCTCGTCTGGTGGATCGCGGTCTTGCGGCCGTACGGCGTCTCGATCGGCTGCACCGACAGACAGTTCGACTTCTCGCCGCAGTCGCCGCAGCCCTCGCAGATTCGTTCGTTGATGACCACCCGGAAACCGGGGGTCTCGATCGTGCCGCGGCTGCGGCCGCGTCGCTTCTCGGCGGCGCAGGCCTGATCGTGGATCAGCACGGTGGTGCCGGGGATCTCGGCGAGGGTGCGTTGGGCTTCGTCGAGGCGTGAGCGGTCCCACACGTCGACCCCGGCGGGCACGTCGAGGTCCTTCACCCGGTCGGGGTCGTCGCTGGTGATGATGACCCGCTCGACGCCCTCGGCGAGCAGCATCGCCGCGATCGCGTCGGCGTCGACGGCGCCCTGCGCGTCCTGCCCGCCCGTCATCGCGACCGTGCCGTTGAGGAGCAGCTTGTAGGTGATGTCGATCTCGGCGGCGATCGCGGCCCGGATCGCGAGCGACCCGGAATGGAAGAACGTGCCGTCGCCGAGGTTCTGCACGAGATGCTTGCGCTCGACGAACGGCGACATGCCGATCCACTGGGCGCCCTCGTTGCCCATGCACGTGAGGCCGACGATGTCGCCGGTTCGCTCGGGTTCCATGAACGCGACCATGGCGTGACAGCCGATGCCGCCACCGACGAGCGTGCCGGGTTCGACCCGCGTGCTGGTGTTGTGCGGGCAGCCCGAGCAGAAGAACGGGGCCCGGTTGACCGAGAGTGGGATCAGGTTCCGGTCGGGCTTGGTCGGCGGCGGAGCGAGCCGGTCGGCGAGCCGCTTACCGAGGTGGTGGCGGAGGGCGGGCAGGATGCGTTCGGTGTCGAGCAACGAGTCGTACGGCACGAGGATGCGCCGGTCTTCGTCGCGCTTGCCCCAGACCCTGGGTCGCTCGGGCAGGTCGTAGAGGGCGTCGCGCACGAGCATCTCGAGCGTCGGGTTCTTCTCCTCGATCACGAGGATGTCGGCGAGCCCCTCGGCGAACGACCGCACGTCGTGGCGGTCGAGCGGGATCGGCATCTGGAGCTGCCACAGCCGGATGCCGGCCGAGCGCAGGTCGTCGTCGGTCGCGAAGCCGAGCACCTGCAATGCCTCGCGCAGTTCGTGGTAGGTGTGGCCGCAGGCGGCGATGCCGATCCAGTCGTCGCCGCTGCGGACCGTGACGCGGTTCAGCCGGTTGACGGCGCCGTACTCGCGGGCGAGCTCGTTGCGCACCTCGAAGAACTCGCGCTCCATGTCGAGGGTGTGCGGGGTGATCAGTAGCCCGTTGGGGTGTGGCTCGAAGCGGCGACCGTCGATGTCGAGAGTGGGGATGATCGGCTGGACCCGGTCGGGGCTCACGTCGATCGTCCCGGTGCCGTCGGCGACCGGAGTGACGAGCTTCAGGCCCGACCAGATGCCGCAGGCGCGCGAGAGCGCCACCGCGTGGCGGGCGAGGTCGAGCGCCTCCTGTGGGTCGCCGGGGAACAGCAGCGGCATGTGGAGATCGACCATGGTCGCGTCGCTGGACGACGGCAGGGTCGACGACTTGGCGCTCGGGTCGTCACCGACCACCGCGACCACGCCACCGTGCGGCGCCGTGCTCGCGAAGACGGCGTGGCGGATGGCGTCGCCGGCCCGGTCGATGCCGGGCCCCTTGCCGTACCAGACGCCGAGCACACCGTCATACGCGCAGTCGTCGAGCGTGACCGCGAGTTGGCTGCCCATCACGGCCGTGGCGGCGAGTTCTTCGTTGACACCGGGCCGGTTGACGACCGGGAGGTCGGGGACGGTTCGACGGGCCCGATCGATC
>CAXAWD010000653.1:0-1858 GCA_963972325.1 uncultured Acidimicrobiaceae bacterium | reverse complement strand
GCAGCTGGGACGAGTTGTTCGGCGCGCCACCGCTCGACCCGGCGCTGTCCGGCCTCGCACCGCCCGCGAACCCGCCGTTCGTCGACGCCGACAACTGCCAGGTGTTCGAGCCGGGGTACTACTCGACCGCTCCCGTCCTGACCTCGAACAACTACTTCAAGTCGGGTGTGTACCACTTCGACAACATCGGGCCGATGGTGTTCGACAAGCAGATCGCCACGTTCGGCAACGCCACGATCCAGGGTTTCCCACTCGTCGGTAACGCACCGTGCGACAACGCCCGGGTCGCTGACGCGACCACCGGTGCCACGGTGTACGTGAGTGGCAACACGTACTTCGACATGGACAAGAGCGACACCGGCTTCGAGGTCGCCGGCCGGATGCAGGGCAACTCCCTGGTCGCCGTACACGTCTTGAACACGTCGCTCGATGCAGACACCTCGGGGCTGTTCACCAGTGGCAACGGCGCCAAGCGCGAGATCTCGTTGAACGGCTTCCTGTGGGCGCCCGACTCGGCATTGATCTTCGGCACCATCCCGACGAAGAAGGCCGCCGCGCTGCGCGGCGGTGCCGTCATCGCCCGGCTGCAGGGCAAGGTGTCGGCGTCGGCGTCCGGGTTCATCATCTCCGTGCCGACCGCGGCCGGCACCACACAGCTCCAGCTCGAGTCGACCGCCACCAACGACGACGGCGCCACGACGGTTCGCGTGATCGCCGACTACCGGGCCGGCACCGGCGAGGTGGCCGTGCTGTCGTCACGGGTGTGTGCACCCTCCGGCTGCTGACGACCACCGTGGGCCGGCGGCCCCGCATCTAGGCTCGACCACATGTCCTGGGAGCAGTTGATGACGGGGGTGGACCTGCCGTTCGCGGACGGTCTCACGATTCCGGAGCTACATCCGTATCCGCTCGACGTGCCGGCGCCGGACGCCGTGCCCGACATCGAACGTGGCGCCCACGACGCAACGCTCGCCGCGTTCCGCAAAACGGTCACACCTGGCATGACGATCGCGGTCGGAGCCGGGTCGCGCGGCCTGACGGGGCGGGTCGATCTGGTGCGCGGCACGGTCGCCGGACTTCGGGAACTCGGCGCCGAGCCGTTCGTCGTCCCGGCGATGGGTTCACACGGAGGCGCCACCGCCGACGGGCAGCGTCAGATGTTACACGATCTCGGGATCACCGAGGCGTCGGTCGGCGCCGAGATCCGGGCGACGATGGACACGGTCGTGGTCGCGCACACCGAATCCGGCACCCCGGTCCACCTCGACGCCAACGCGGCCGCCGCCGACCGCTTCCTCCCGGTCAACCGGATCAAGCCGCACACCTGCTTCAAGGGGCCGGTCGAGTCGGGCTGCATGAAGATGGCGGTCGTCGGGTTCGGTAAGCAACCCGGCGCCGCGCTGGTGCACTCGTGCGGCCCGACCGAGATGCGCGACCGTCTGCTCGCCGCGTGCGCCGCGTTGCGTGGCACCGGTCGATTGCTCGGAGGCATCGGGTCGGTCGAGTCGACCGCGGGCGACGTGGTGCGCATCGTGGGGTTGGGCGCCGGCGACGTCGGCACCGACCTCGAACACGAACTGACCGAGTACGCCCGCACACTCGTGCCGGCGTTGCCGTTCGACGAGATCGACGTGCTCATCATCGAACGCGGCGGCAAGGACATCAGCGGCACCACGATGGACCCGAACGTGACCGGGCGGTTCTGGGTGCCGGGTCTCGACGATCTCCAGAAGCCACTGGTGAAATCGATCGTCCTGCTCGACCTCACCGACGTCAGCGGCGGTAACGCGCTCGGGATCGGCTTCGCCGACTTCATCCCGGCCGCGTTGGCGAACAAGCTCGACTTCCGCAAGACCTA
>CAXAWD010000652.1:0-1887 GCA_963972325.1 uncultured Acidimicrobiaceae bacterium | reverse complement strand
TCATGACCGAACAGACATCGAACGCACCGACCGGCACCGCCACCGCAGCGGGGCCGGCATTGCAGATGACCGACATCCGCAAGGTGTATCGGATGGGCGACAACGAGGTGGTCGCGCTCGACCATGCGACGCTGACCGTCGGCACCGACGAGATCGTTGCGCTCGTCGGCCCGTCCGGCTCCGGCAAGACCACGCTGTGCTCGATCGCGGGCGGCATCCTCGCCGCCACGTCGGGATCGGTCGCGGTCGGCGGCGAGGAGATCACCGACTACGGCGACAAGGAGTTGACCACGTTCCGTCAGAACCAGGTCGGCTTCGTGTTCCAGTCGGTCAACCTGGTGCCGTTCCTCACCGCCCGCGAGAATCTGCTGGTCGTCGACGAACTCGGCCGGCGCGAAGGCAAGCCGGCCCGAGATCGCGCCGACCGCCTCCTGCAAGAGCTCGGGCTCACCGACCGGGCCAAGAACCTGCCGTCGCAGCTGTCGGGAGGCCAGAAGCAGCGGGTGGCGATCGGTCGGGCGTTGATGAACGAGCCCGAGCTCGTGCTGTTCGACGAGCCGACGTCGTCGCTCGACACCGAGCTCGGCAGTCAGGTGATGGAGCTGATCCGTTCGGAGATGAAGTCGCGCGTCACCGCCGCGATCGTCGTCACCCACGACGATCGGATCACCGAATACTGCGACCGCACCGTGCGGATCACCGACGGCGTGCTCGACGCCTGACCAGCCGGCCGGTCAGACGCCGGTCGAGACACGTGGCTCGACCGGGGTGGCGAGCCGCCGGGTCGGGTCGACGAGACCGTCGACCAGCCGGTGACCGCCGGCGACGGCCGGGCCGATCAGCGCCGCGACGACCACGGTGCCCACACCGACCGGACCACCGAGCAGCACGCCGATCGCGAGCCAGCTCATCTCGAAGCCGATGCGCAGGTGCGGCTCGGGATGGCCGGTCCGGTCGGACGCGGCGGTGGCGAGCAACTCGCCCGTGCCGGCGCCGAGGCCCGACACGATCAGCGCTCCGGCGCCGACGCCGAGCACCGCGATCGCCGAGAGATGGACGACCAGCTGCACCGGGAACGGGTCGGGTCGACCGACGCGGTCGAGCAGCTCGAGGAGCACCTGCACGGCCGGGCCGAGGATCAGCGGCGTGACGATCGTCCCGGGGCCGGGGCGCCGTCCGAGCAGCACCGCGAGCGCCAACATGCCGCCGAACGCCGACCAGTAGGCCAACGCCAACGACATCCCGGTCGTCTCGCGCAGGCCGGCGATGAACACGTCGAGCGGGCCGGGCCCGAACGAGTTCCAGAGCATCGTCGCCACCGCGACCGCGATCAGCAGCGAGCCGCCGAGGAGCATGAGCACGCGGAGGCCGAGTCGGCCCACACCTCGCGGCACCGATGCCGACATGGTGGCCGCGATCGCGCCGGCCCGCGACCAGGCGCGGCCGGTCAGCCAGCGCAGGGTGCCGTTCGTCTCCATCAGGGCAGTCTCGGACCCCGATCGCGAAAGCGGCGCGAGCGGCGCCGGTCGTTCGACACAGTTCACATGCCGTTCACCGGCGCGCCGGCGCCTCGCGTGGACGCGGCCGGACCGCGTGTCAGAGGCGGGCGTGCAGGCGGGCGGCCTGCTCGGCCGCCTTGGCCCGCACCTCGTCGATGTCGACGAGGGTCGGGCGGCCGTCGTCGAGGAGGACCCGCCCGCCGGCGTCGACCACCCGGGTCGCTCGGATCCCGGGCGTGAACGCGACGTGCCACGGTGAGTCGACGTGGTCATACGACCAGGTGACCGTGTCGTCGCGAGCCTCGGGGACGAGGGCGTACCCCTGCTCGAGCCAGGCTGCCGCGTGGTCGGGCGAGGCGGTCACGTCGTCGGCGCGGTGGGCGACGTA
>CAXAWD010000651.1:0-1893 GCA_963972325.1 uncultured Acidimicrobiaceae bacterium | reverse complement strand
GATCTCCGATCTCGTCGGCCAGTTTGTCGACGTGGCGTTCGCCTTGGGCCAGCACGTCGATCAGCTCGGTTCTTCGTCCGTTGCCGAGCGCCTTGGCGACCTCGCCGAACCCGTCGAACAACGCGTCCTTGGCCCGTCGATTACCCATCTCGATCCTCCTCATCATCTTCAAAGAACTACTTGACAATCTAGTGACCGGCGCGAGTATATTCAAGGGAATACTTGAGGAGAGCGTGATGGCTGACATCCGGATGTTCGTCGACGATGATCGCCACCATGATGTGCTCGAGGTGTCGCGATGAGCGCCCCGGGCGACACCAGTGCGTCGACACTGCGGCTCGGGCTGCGCGAGAACATCGGCCAGTTCTCGCTTCTGGTCGGTGTCAACGCGCTCGTCGGCGGGATGATCGGCCAGGAACGGACCGTCCTGCCGCTCCTCGCCACCGACGAATTCGGCCTGACCGCGTTCACCGCGACGCTCACATTCATCGCCGCGTTCGGCATCGTCAAAGCCGCCACCAACTTCTTCGCCGGCACCCTGTCGGACCGGTACGGCCGCAAACCGGTCCTGATCGCCGGCTGGCTGATCGGACTCCCGATCCCGCTGCTGTTGATGTGGGCACCCACCTGGGGCTGGGTGGTGTTCGCCAACGTCCTGCTCGGCGTCAACCAGGGGCTCACCTGGTCGACGACGGTGATCATGAAGATCGACCTCGTCGGACCGGCCAAGCGTGGGTTCGCGATGGGGCTCAACGAGGCCGCCGGCTACGGAGCCGTTGCGGTCACCGCCCTGGCCACCGGCTACATCGCCCAGCAATGGGGGCTGCGACCGGCGCCGTTCTTCCTCGGACTCGCCTATGCCGGACTCGGACTCGGCATCTCGGTGCTGTTCGTTCGCGAGACCCGCGCCCACGCCCGTCACGAAGCCGCCAACCACGTCACCACCAACGACGGCCTCCACGACCAGCTCTCGACCCGTGAGATCTTCGTCCTCACCTCGTTCCGCGAGAAGGCACTGTCGGCGGCGTCACAGGCCGGGCTCGTCAACAACCTCAACGACGGCCTCGCATGGGGACTGTTCCCGATCTTCTTCGCCGACGCCGGGCTCTCGGTCGGAAGGATCGGCGTGCTCGCCGCCGTCTACCCCGCCGTGTGGGGCCTCGGCCAACTCGTCACCGGCGGCCTGTCGGACCGGATCGGCCGCAAGCCGCTGATCGCCGGTGGCATGCTCACTCAAGCCGTCGCGATCGCGCTCATCGCCGCCACCACGGGATTCTGGGCCTGGGTGGGCGGTGCCGCGCTACTCGGTGCCGGTACAGCGATGGTGTACCCGACGTTGCTTGCCGCGATCGGTGATGTTGCCCACCCGGCCTGGCGCGCCCGCTCAGTCGGCATCTACCGGCTCTGGCGCGACGCCGGCTTCGCGGTCGGGGCCCTCCTCGCCGGCGTCCTCGCCGACCTCGTCTCGATCGAAGCCGCCATTTACGCCGTCGCCGCGCTGACGGCGCTGTCCGGGCTGGTCGTCATCGTCCGCATGTACGAGACTCATCCGCCCACACATCGCTGATCAACGTGGTCAGCGGATACGTGGCAGTGCTCTCGACGAACCAACCCAACCGCCCGTGCATCCCGACGCTGCGACGACTTCTCGAAGCTCCGACGCCAGCTCGACGCGGTCCGACTCGACGTTGCGTCCCCCGACGTCGTCGTCAACGCGTCGGCACTCGGCCAACTTCGATCACGCTCGATCTCCGGTGGATCGTCGAAGCCGCCAGCCGTCGCTGTTGAATTTCCGCGCCTTTGCCGCAACACCGACCGCAAGAGCTGCCAGCCACACGCAGCCATCGGCCTCGCCACCACCGTGCATGCCTGGAGGGGCGAACTCCTCGCCTC
>CAXAWD010000650.1:0-1894 GCA_963972325.1 uncultured Acidimicrobiaceae bacterium | reverse complement strand
TCCCGACCAACGACATGGCCGAGTTGTCGTTCGCGAACGCGGCGCCGTCGGTCGACCGAGCCGATCTGGATTCCGCGGCCGAGGCGATCCGCAACGCGCTGGTGGCCGCCGGACACGCCGAGCACGTGGCCGGGCTGCCAGGCTGACGGGATGGATCTGCACGTTTCCGACCCCACCGATGTCGGGTTCGACCCCGACCGCCTCGCTCGCATCGACCGCCACTTCCAGCGTTACGTCGACGACGGTCGTCTCGTCGGCTGGCAGATCGCGGTGACCCGCCGGGGCGAGCTGGTTCACCACTCCACCGCAGGTCAACGACATCGTGAGGACGATGTCGCGTGGTCCGACGACACGATCGTGCGGCTGTACTCGATGACGAAGCCGATCACGTCGGTCGCGGCGATGATGCTGTACGAAGAGGGCGCGTTCGAGCTGAAGGACCCGGTGTCGAAGTTCATCCCGGCGTTCGCCGATGCCCGTGTCTACCGCGGCGGTTCGGCGTTCAAGCCGGTGACCGAGCCGGTCACCGAGCCGATGCGGATCTGGCACCTGCTCACGCACACGTCAGGCCTCACCTACGGCTTCCACCACCAGCACGTCACCGATGCGCTCTACCGCAAGGCCGGATTCGAATGGGGGCAACCGTCGGGGATGGACCTCGCGGCCGCGTGCGACGCCTGGGCGGCACTCCCCCTCGCCTTCCAGCCCGGTTCCGAGTGGAACTACGGCGTGTCGACCGACGTGCTCGGCCGCGTGGTCGAGGTCGCCTCGGGGCAGACACTGGCCGAGTTCTTCGACGAACGAATCTTCGGGCCGCTCGGCATGACCGAGACCGGCTTCCACGTGCCGGAGGACAAGACCGACCGGGTCGGCCGCCTGTACGGACCCGACCCGGCGACCGGCGAGGCGGTGCCCAGCCCGCTCGACTTCGTCGTCACGAAGCCGCCGACGATGCTCTCGGGCGGCGGTGGGTTGTGGGGCACCGCGTCCGACTACCTCCGATTCACACAGATGCTCCTGAACCGGGGCGAACTCGACGGCGCGCGCCTTCTCGGGTCGCGCACGGTCGACTACATGACGGTGAACCACCTGCCCGGTGGCGCCGACCTCGAATCGTACGGCCGACCGCTGTTCGCCGAGACGTCGTTCGACGGTGTCGGCTTCGGGCTCGGTTTTTCCGTGCAACTCGACCCGGCCGCGTACAGGGTGCTGAGTTCACCTGGCGAGTACGCCTGGGGCGGCGCCGCCAGCACGGCCTTCTGGTGCGACCCGCACGAAGACCTCGCCGTGGTGTTCCTGACCCAGCTGCTGCCGTCGAGCACACACCCGATCCGGAGCCAGCTGAAACAGCTCGTCTACCAGGCACTCACCGACTGAATCGCGAGTTGTGCCAGGCACAACTCGCGATGTCAGGTGGGGTCGATGAGGTGCTTGCCCTTGTTGCGCACGTTGTTGACGTCGGTCGACACCTCGTGCATCGTCAGCAGGTCGTCGGGCGCCGGCACGAGGAGCTTCTGCAGCATCTCGATGTTCTGATTGGCGGGGTCGAGCCAGATCGACCACATCGCCTTCGGCAGGATGACCGGCATCCGGTCGTGGACCGGGCTTATCGTGTCGTTGGCGGCCGTGGTCACCACCGTCGCGCTGTGCAGCCACGGCGCGTCGGGCCCCTCCGACTTGTCGCGCCACGCCGACCAGAGACCGGCGACGGCCAGCGGCTCGTCGTCGACCCGGTGGATGAAGTGTGGTCGTTTGGCGAGCTTGCCGGCCTTGGTGACCGGGCCGCCCTCGACGCCGGCCGCCCATTCGTAGAAGCCGTCCATCGGGATGATGCACCGGTGCTTCTTGAACACACCCTTGAACGCGTTCTTCTCGGCGAGCGTTTCGGCGCGGG
>CAXAWD010000649.1:0-1899 GCA_963972325.1 uncultured Acidimicrobiaceae bacterium | reverse complement strand
CCGACCCCGAGTCGACCCACCGGATCACGGCCCACTCCGACAACGGCTCGATCGAGATCGACGAACGCACGCGGTAGGCCACCACGTCGGGTCGCGCTTCCGCCGATCGGACCGCGTGCCAGGATCGACGGGTGCTCACCGGCCACCTGTTCGCACGATTGGTCGCCGCGCTCGTCGCGGTGATCCTCGGTGCCGCCGGCAACCTCTCCGACCAGATCTCGTCCGACGGGCCCGACCCGGCGGCCGCCGATTGGAACATGGGCCCGTACGGGTTGCCGGTCGCCGACGACGACGCCGCCGGCTGGGGCGACACCCATGCCGCGTACCCGGCGACCGACATCTTCGTCGGCTGCGGCGCCACGCTCGTCTCACCGGTACGGGGCACCGTGCTCGAGGTCCGGCGCGTCGACTCGTACGACCCGGCGGTCGACAACCCGGCGACCCGGGGTGGTCGTTCGGTCGCGATCCTCGGGCTCGACGGCGTGCGCTACTACCTCGCCCACTTCGACACGATCGAGCCCGACCTCGCAGCCGGTGACCCCGTATCGCTCGGGCAGCCGCTCGGCACGATGGGCGACACCGGCCGCACGTCGGCCTGCCACCTCCACTTCTCGATCTCACCGCCGTGCCCCGGAGAGGAATCGTCGGTGCGTCGAGGCGTGGTCTGGCCGTACCCGTATCTGGATGCGTGGCGCCGAGGCGAGCAGGCCAGCCCGGTCGCCGAGGTCGACGGGTGGGTCGCCGCCAACCCGTCGGCGTGCGCCGACGCGATGGTCGACCCGTTCGCCGCCGACTCCTGACCCGGCCGCGAGACAGCTCCGAGCACGGGGATGCGTGGCCGTGGGCGTACGCTGGGGCGATGTCGGCTCGAACCGCACCCCCGTCGCCCCTGCTGCGGATGATGGAATCGCGAGCCGTCTTCGAGCTCGGCGCCGTGGCTGCCGCATCACCGTTGCTCCGCCTGATCGGCCGCGGCGACCAGCACCCGGTGCTGATCCTCCCCGGGTTCCTCGCCGGCGACCCGTCCACGGTGCCGCTCCGGTCGGTGCTGCGCAGCCAGGGTTACTGGGTGCACGGGTGGCAGCTCGGCCGCAACCTCGGCCCGACCCAGCACGTGATCGACGGCCTCGTCGACCGCCTCACCACGCTGTACGAACGCCACGAGAAGCCGGTCAGCATCGTCGGGTGGAGCCTCGGCGGCATCTACGCCCGCCGGCTGGCCCGCCGGTTCCCGCACATGGTCCGGCAGGTGATCACGCTCGGCAGCCCGTTCCGGATCGACCCCGACGCCGACCGGAGCGCGGTGTCCGGCCTGTACGACCGGCTGAAGCCGACACACGCCATCACGATCGACGAGGCGCTACCCGGCATGGAAGGCGGCCCGCTCGAGGTGCCCGCCACGGCGGTCTACACCCGCACCGATGGCGTCGTGCGATGGTGGCAGTGCCTCGAATCGATTGGACCGGAGCGCGAGAACATCGAGGTGCTGGCCAGCCACACCGGACTCGGGTTCCACCCTGCCGTGGTGTACGCGATCAGCGATCGGCTCTCGCAGCCGATCGGCACCTGGCGACCGTTCCGAGCGCCGCTCGGGTTCGGGCACCAGTATCCGCACCCTGCCGACTGGATGCCCGGCGAGACGCACAGCGTCGCCTGAGACGCCGCGTCGCGGCACTGCATCGGTTCGCACTGCGACCATCCGGCGTGTCGCCAGTAGCGTCGATCACATGTCACGCCCGCCGGCAACCCAGTACTCGATCCATCTCCGCGTCTCGCTGAGCAACGTGCCGGGGGTGCTCGGCAGTCTCGCCACCGCCATCGGCGCTGCGGGCGGCAACATCTTCGCCGTCGATTCCTTCGTGGCCAAGGGCACACAGGTCGACCGCGACATCGTCGTCA
>CAXAWD010000648.1:0-1905 GCA_963972325.1 uncultured Acidimicrobiaceae bacterium | reverse complement strand
ACGTGCTGACCGACGTAGTCGGCGACCTCGGCCGTGTACTGGCCGTGCTCGTCCATCGGGCACACCGTGGGGATGCCGGCGGCGTTGCAGGCGATCTGGTCGTCCTCACCGAAGCCCGGCGCCATGTGGACGATGCCGGTGCCGTCCTCGGTCGACACGAACTCGGCCCCCAGCACCTGGAACGCGTTGGGGGTGTTCGCGAAGTACGGGAACATCGGCACGTAGGTGCGGCCGACCAGGTCGGCGCCCGAGATCTCGCCGACCCGGGTGGCGTGTTCGAGCTCGCGCTCGTATGCGGCGAGCCGTGACTCGGCGAGCACGTACCGCTGCCCGTCCTCTTCCATGACCGCGTACGTGATGTCTGGGCCGACGGCCAACGCCAGGTTGGACGGCAGGGTCCACGGCGTGGTGGTCCAGGCCAGCAGCGACGTGGGAACGTCCTCGGCACCCGGCAGCCCCTCGGCGAGGCGGAAGCGCACGGTGAGCGCCGGATCCTGACGGTCGCGATACACGTCGTCCATCCGGGTCTCGGTGTTGCTGAGCGGCGTCTCGCAGCGCCAGCAGTAGGCCAGCACCCGGAAGCCCTCGGTGACGAGATCCTTGTCCCAGAGCGACTTGAACGCCCACATGACCGACTCCATGTAGTCGGTGTCCAGGGTCTTGTAGTCGTTGTCGAAGTCGACCCAGCGGGCCTGGCGGGTGACGTATTCCTCCCACTCGGAGGTGTACCGGAGCACGCTGGTGCGGCAGGCGTCGTTGAACTTGTCGATGCCGAACTCGGTGATCTCCGGGTGGCCGGCGATGCCGAGCTCCTTCTCGGCCTGCACCTCGGCGGGCAGACCGTGGCAGTCCCACCCGAACCGACGCTCGACGCGCCGGCCACGCATCGTCTGGTAGCGCGGCACCGCGTCCTTCACGTAGCCGGTCAGGAGGTGGCCGTAGTGCGGCAGACCGTTGGCGAACGGCGGGCCGTCGTAGAAGACGAACTCGTTGTCGCCGTTGTCGCCCGACGGGCGCTGTTCGACCGAGGCACGGAACGTCTGCTCGCGCTGCCAGCGGTCGAGCACGGCGCGTTCGATCTCGGGCAGGTTCGGCTGCGAGGTCACGGCGGGGTATGCGGGCTGGTTCACGATGGCTCCTGGCGATGTCTGGTTCTGCCAGGGACGAGCCGAGGCCCGCGGTACCACCCTGCTTGCCGACCCCCGCAGGAGACGGCCACTCGCATTCGCCAGCGATGACGGGCTGGACCCGTCCGGTTCTACTGAGCCCCTGCAGGCGCAGGGACCGTTCTTCCGGAGGCTCGGAGGTGATGGCCTCGTCGACGCCGTTGGGATGGATCCTAGCGAGCGGTGGGATCGGTTTCGTCGGACGAATCGCCGTTCGACGGGCCGACGTGGTCGGAGCCGCCCGTCGACGCCTCGTCGGACGACGAGGTGTCGGCGGGACGCTGCATCTCTTCCGTCGGGTCACCGGGTTCGTGATCGTCGGCCGCGGACAGCGCCGGAGGACGAACCGAGCCGAGACCTTCGGGCACCCGTTCGCACAGCGCCTCGATCTGACGGGCGGCACCGCGCAGGCGATCGCGCTGGTCGATCAGGAACCGCTCGAGCTGGTCGACATCGCCCACCAGGAACTCGCGCCGGGCGACGAGCGCCTCGACCTCGTTGGCCGCGGCGACGCGCTCGGCCTCGGATGCGCTGCGCGCCTCGGCCCGGGCGTCTTCGATCAACTGGGCCGACATCTCGCGTGTGGAATCGATCGTGGTCTCGGCTTCGGCGGCGGCCTCGCTCAGAATGCGCTCGGCCTCGCTGCGCGCCTCGGCGACGGTGGTGTCGGCCGTCTTCTGGGCGAGCAGCAGCGTGCGGGAGATCGTCTCGGCCTCGGCGACCGGAATCTGGACCGTCG
>CAXAWD010000647.1:0-1906 GCA_963972325.1 uncultured Acidimicrobiaceae bacterium | reverse complement strand
CGACCATCCTGTCGTGTCGAACCCCCCGGGACGGTTCACCCGCGGCCGAACCCGCAATGAACCGATGCGCGGTCCGATCTCGACAGAGGGGTCATGATGATCTCGACCCATCCTCGCCCCGCGCGCTGGCTGCAGCGTGCCGTGGTACTCGCGGCGATCGGCGTCTCGCTGGCGTTCGACCGGAGCGGCCTCGTCGTCGTGCCGCTGCTGTTCGTCCTCGTCGTGCCGTTCGAGAAGCTGTTCCCCCGGCACCGGGGCCAGCGGGTTCGCCGCCCCCACGCGTCACTCGACGTGTCGTACGCGTTGGCGTCACCGGTGATGAACGCGATCGGGATCGCGGCGGCGATCGTCGTCGGCGTGTTCAGCCTGGCGTGGCTGCCCGGTCTCGCGATCAGACCGCTCGTGGCGATGTTGCCCGCCGCGGCGCTGCCGTTCGTCGGCATCGCCCTGTTCGACCTGGCGATCTACTGGGTGCACCGATGGTCGCACGAGGTGCCGGCGCTGTGGAAGTACCACGCGGTGCACCACTCGACCGAACACCTCGACTGGATCAGTGGTTTCCGGAACCACCCGTTCGACGGTGCGATCGTGGCGCCACCGTTCTTCTTCCTGCTCGCCGCCGGCTTCGACGCCACGTTCACGGGCGCGCTCGCGGTGATCCAGATCGTGCTCGGTCTCTTCCTGCACGCGAACGTCCGGTGGCGGTTGCGGCCGCTGCACCGGGTCGTGATCACGCCCGAGTTCCATCACTGGCACCACGCCAACGAGGTCGACGCGCACAACTCGAACTACTCGGTCTTCCTGCCGCTGTGGGACCTCGTGTTCGGTACCTACTACATGCCGCGCAACAAGCGACCGGTGCGATACGGCGTCGACGACGACATGCCGATGACGATGGCCGGTCAGTTACGGTTCCCGTTCGTCGGGGCGCGTTCGCCCGGACGGATGCTGCGTCACCCGTGGCGTGCGGTGCGAGCCGGGCGAGCGGCGATACGGCGGGTCGTGACGGGTGTGTGGGCATCGACGACCCGCCCGAGGACGGTGCGCCCGAAGCCCGGCGAGCCGTGCACGTGGGCGACCGAACCACCTCCGGTTCCCGTCGGAGCGGAGCGCTGACGCGCGTGCTTCCCGCGGGCGGTCATCGTGCGGCGGCTACGGTGAGTCGCGTGGCGATGTCCCGGGTGCGCAACTCGATCGATCGTCTGCTCCGTGGGATCCGCCGACGAGCGACCATCCACCGTGCCGCCGGCCATGACTCACCGTTGCCGGCCCTACCGGCACGGCCGTCGGTCAAGCCGATCCTCCCGGTGGCCGACATCTCCGAGGCGATCGAGTTCTACCGCTCGCTCGGATTCGAGGTCGTCGCCTACGACGAGGGGTACGCGTGGGTTCGCCACAGCGGCTGGGAACTGTTCCACCTGGTCGCCGGCGAACCGAACGCAGGCCGCAGCGCCGCCGGGCTCTACCTCCATGTGGCCGACGTCGAAGCGTGGCAGGCGGCGCTCGCCGCATCCGATGCCGATGCGGTGATCGGCGCAGTGAATGACATGCCGTGGGGGATGCGCGAGTTCTCGTTCACCGACCCGAGCGGCAACGTGATCCGGCTCGGTCGGAACCTCTGACGGAACGGTTCAGGCGGCGTTGGTGAGCGACTGGACGCGTCCGTCGTGGTGGATCAGCGCCGCGAGTTGGGCGTGCCGGACCACCTGCAGGATCACGTGACCGTCGGCGTTCCGCGCCCGGGCGAGTTCGGTGTCGGCCCGACTCAGCAGTTGCCGGATCTCGTCGAGGTCGGCGGGCGGCAGCACCCCGACGTCGGCGAGTGCCCGATCGAGATCGCAGTCCGACGAGCGGGCGGCCGCGCAGAGCCGTTGCAAGGTCTCGGCGGACGGCGGGCGCAGCATGC
>CAXAWD010000646.1:0-1916 GCA_963972325.1 uncultured Acidimicrobiaceae bacterium | reverse complement strand
GTGGACCGGAGCCCCCGCACGCCCTGCCAGTGCGAGTGCACCGCCGAGTGCCAGTCGTAGCACCCGAAGAACGCCGGGTAGATCGAACGGGGCGTGATCCGACCCGTCGGCGGCCGCTGCAGGGTGAGCCGGATACCGTTGGGGTACTCGCGATCGATCAGTTCGACGGTTCGGCCCGCCAAGCGGCGCAACGACGCGGGCCCGCCCGACGTCACGCCGACGCGACCCGCCCGGTCTCGTAGGCCCACATCGCGATCTCCACCCGATTGCGCGCGCCCAGCTTGGTCATCAGGCTCGCCAGGTGCGTCTTGACCGTGCTCAGGCTGATGTACAGCTCTTCGGCGATCTCGGCGTTGGTGCGGCCCCGGGCCACGGTGAGCAGCACCTCCTCCTCGCGTTCGGTCAGCGGTTCCACGGGCTGGCGTGGCGCCGAACGCGAGTTGCCGGCGAACGCCGAGAGCAGACGCGCCGTGATGCTCGGGGCGATGAGCGCATCGCCGTTGGCCGCGGCGTGGATCGCCTGCACGAGCAGCTCGGGACCAGCGTCCTTGAGCAGGAATCCGCGCGCTCCGGCCTTCAGCGCGTCGTGGACGTACTCGTCGAGATCGAACGTGGTGATCACCACGACCGGGAGCGGGTCGTCGACGTCGGGGCCGGCGAGGAGCCGGGTGGCCTCGATGCCGTTCAGTTCGGGCATGCGGATGTCGAACAGGCACACGTCGGGGCGCAGACGTCGCGCCTGCTCGACCGCTGCCCGGCCGTCGGCGGCCTGGCCGGCGACCTCGATGCCCGGCTGCGCGTCGAGGATCATGCCCAGCCCGGTCCGGACCAGGTCCTGGTCGTCGGCGATCAAGACTCGGATGCTCACGATGCCACCGCCGTCCGAGGGAGCTCGGCCGAGACCCGCCAGCCGCCGCGGGGGCCGGCCGGACCGGCCTCGAAACGTCCGCCGAGAAGATGTGTGCGCTCTGCCATGCCGAGCAGACCGTAGCCCTGGCCGGACCGCGCGTCCGAGCCTTCGCCGTCGTCGGTGACCGTCAGCCTGACCTGGGCGCTCGTCGATTCGAGCCGGACCGTGACCCGCGTGGCCCGTCGGGCGTGGCGGGCGGCATTGGTGATCGATTCCTGGGCGATGCGGTAGAGCGCCGCGTCGACGGCGGGGCCGATCGGGCCGATCTCGTTCTGGACGTCGACGTCGACGCGCAGGTCACCGGGGACCCCGTCGGCGAGCCGAGCGAGGTCGGCGACGCCCTGCTGTGGTGCGAGTTCGGCGTCGGCGCCCGCTCGGAGCGATCCGACCATTGCGCGCATCTCGTTCAGGGTCGTGGTGGCAGCGTTCTCGATGACCGCCAGGATCTCGACCGCGCGTTCGGGTGCGGCGGCGGCCAGCGCCTGCCCGGCCTGGGCCTGCACGGCGATCGCCGACACGTGGTGGGCGACGGTGTCGTGGAGTTCGCGCGCGAGTTGCTCGCGCTCGCGTGACTTGGCGTCGTCGATCATCCGGGCGCGTGCGTGGCCTCGGTACCGCACGGCGAGCCCGGCTTCGACCGGGATGCCGAGCACGATGAACCCGCCGATCCAGTCGCCGAGTCCGGTGTTGGGATCGGTCAGGTTGCCGAACACGCCGGCCAGGACGAGGATCACCGCACCCCACGCGGCGTCACGTCCCGAACCCCAACGGAACAGCGCATACGGCACGACGAGGATGACGGCGGTGGTGATCAGGCCACTGAACATGCCGATGGTGAGGGCGGCGGCGATCGAGAACCCCATCGTCGATGCGAACCCCCAGACCGTCGCCGCGAGCGGACGTGTTCGACGGATCAGCAACGCCGTCGGGATGCTCACGAAGAACAGCACGACCGACGCGATCTGCCAGCCGAGGGGGAGGTCGACCCACTCGGCGTCGGTCCGCA
>CAXAWD010000645.1:0-1916 GCA_963972325.1 uncultured Acidimicrobiaceae bacterium | reverse complement strand
AGGTGACCGGCTTGGACGAGTTGGACGGTGCGATCCGTGAGGCGCTCGACCACCCGGGCCCGGCGCTGGTCGAGATCATGACCGACGCACTCCTGGTCTGACCGGGCGTTCAGCCGCTCATGACCGGAGAGCCGTGGTGGACCACCAGCTTCCAGGCGCCATCGGTGCGGACGAACACGTTGGTGGCCGCCACGGTTCCGGTCATGCCGCCCTCGACCAGATTCTCGTCGAGCGTCACCCATGCCATGTCGCCGTCGATCGCGACCGCCTCGTTGGTCAGGATGAACTGATTGCGGCCCGGGCCGGCGAAGATCTGCCGCCACGACTGCTCGATCACCGACCACGTCCGCAGGATCGGCCAGCCGGGATGCACGCACACCGTGCGGTCGTCGTGCTCCCACACCTCCGACATCGCAGCGAGGTCACGCGCCTCGTGCGCGTCGTAGAACGCCTGGTTGGCAGCGAGCACCTCGTCGATCGGCGGGTCGATCACGCGGACCGACGGTAGCGGGCCGCGAGGTCGCCCGGGGGCGGTCAGCCCTTGCCCGACTTGCCGTTGCTCTTGCCGGCGCTCTTCGTCGCCGCTCGCTCGGCCTTGCGCTCGGCGTGTTCGGCGTCGCGCGCGGCCTTCCATTCGTCCTTGCCGTCGCGGTGCAGCTGCTTGACGTCGGCCCTCATCTCGTCGCACTCGGGCGACCGTTCCTCGGCTTCGTCGTCGCCGTCGCCGGTGTCGTCGTCGGTGTCGTCGTCACCGCAGACTGCGACGTACTCGTCCTTCGCGTCGTGCCACTCCGCCTTGGCGTCGTCGCGAACGTCCTTCCACGTCGCACCGTCGGCGTCGTCGGTGTCGGTGTCGTCGGTGTCCTCCACGTCGTCGTCGGTGTCGGTTTCGCCACACTTGGCGAGGTACGGCGCCAGGTCGTCGGTGAGGGTCGGCGACGACGGATCGACGTCACCGCGAGCGACCGCCGCCGTCGCCTGCCCCTTCTCGCAACCGATCAGGTCGGTGCCCTGGGTGAACTCGGACACGACCGCGCCGTGCGTGGACTCCTCGGCGTCCTGCAACTCGTCATCCTGTGACTCTTCGTCATCGGTCTGCTCACCGGTCTGCTCACCGGTCTGCTCGGCCGCTGACTCGCCGGTCTGCTCGCCGGACTCGTCGCCGGACTGCTCCTCGCTGCCTGCAACGAGCAGCTCGTCCGACGACTCGGCGGCGTCCTCGATCGCATCGACGGACGTGAGCGTCGGCATCTCGGCGCCGGCGGCTGCGGCCGCGCCGACTCCGAGCGTGGCGACCGCCACCCCGAGGGCCACCTTGCCGGTCAAGGATTTCGCGAGCGTGGTGAACAACGGGATCATGCGGTCAGGCCTTTCGTGGGTGTCCTCCGAAGACATCGCTGCCGGCAGCCCGTTCGTTACCGCGTCGGGCACAAGATCGGGTCAAGCCCGCGACCACGCTGCGTCGTCGTCCTACGGGGCGGCTCGCATAGAGTCCGGTCCCGATGACGACCACCCGCCTCGTTCCGCCCGACACCGGGCGGAATCCGTGGGCTGCGGTCGTCGTCACCACGCTCGTCTTCTTCCTCGTGGTCATCGACGTGTCGGCGGTCAACGTGGCGTTCCCGTCGATCCGCGACGACTTCGGCGTCGCAGAGTCGACGCTGGGTTGGATCATCTCCGGGTACAACATCTCGGTCGCCGCACTGCTGCTCGTCGCCGGCCGCTACGCCGACAGCCTCGGCCGCAAGCGCCTGTTCATCCCCGGCGTCGCGATCTTCGCGCTCGGTTCGATGTGCAGCGCCCTGGCCCCGAGCGCCGGGTTCCTGATCGGCGCCCGCGTGCTCCAGGGTGTCGGCGGCGCCATCATCGCTCCGACGGCGATCGCCGTCGTGCTGCCCGCCTTCCCTCCCAACAAG
>CAXAWD010000644.1:0-1917 GCA_963972325.1 uncultured Acidimicrobiaceae bacterium | reverse complement strand
TCCGCGCCGGCCAATCCGTCCCCCTCTCATGATCGCGAGTTGTGCCAGGCACAACTCGCGATGGAAGGACCTCACATGACGCTGTCAGCGCACCCGCCGCACGATCGGTGGCACGACTGGACCGAACTCGACGCGAAGGCGTGGCCCGACAAGGTCGAGCGCAACTACACGGTGGTACCGACCACGTGCTTCAACTGCGAGGCGGCGTGCGGCCTCACCGCGTTCATCGACAACGAGACCGGCGAGATCGCGAAGTTCGAGGGCAACCCCGAGCACCCGGCGAGCCGCGGCCGCAACTGCGCCAAGGGGCCGGCCACGCTCAACCAGGTCGACGACCCCGAACGGGTGCTGTATCCGATGAAGCGCACGGGAGCCCGCGGCGCCGGCGGCTGGGAACGCATCACGTGGGAGCAGGCGCTCGACGAGATCGGCGGCCGGATCCGAACCGCGCTCCAGGAGGAGCGGACCAACGAGATCATGTACCACGTCGGGCGTCCCGGTGAGGACGGCTACACCGAACGCGTCCTGAAGGCGTGGGGTGTCGACGGCCACAACAGCCACACCAACATCTGCTCGTCCAACGCCCGTATCGGGTACCAGTCGTGGATGGGCCACGACCGCCCGTCGAGCGACTTCGCGAACGCCGAGGTGATCTTCCTCATCTCCGCCCACCTCGAAGCCGGGCACTACTTCAACCCGCACGCCCAGCGGATCATGGAGGGCAAGGAGCGCGGCGCCACGGTGATCTGCGTCGACCCGCGGCTCTCCAACACCGGCGCCAAGGCCGACTACTGGCTCGCCACCTGGCCGGGTACCGAGCCGTTCATGCTGCTCGCGATCGCCCGCCTCCTGATCGAGAACGGCACCTGGCAGCGCGACTTCGTCCGGCGCTGGGTCAACTGGGAGACATACCTCACCGAGACCCGACCCGACCTCCCGTGCGAGTTCGAGTCGTTGGAGCAGGCGCTGCTCGACGAGTACGCCGACTACACACCCGAACGGGCCGAACACGTCAGCGGCGTGAAAGCCGAAACGATCCGCGAGATCGCCGACATCATCGGCGCCCACCCGACCAAGTTCGCGTCGCACAACTGGCGCGCCGCCGGTGCCGGCAACCTCGGCGGGTGGCAGGTGGCGCGCTGCCTGTTCTTCCTCAACGTGCTGACCGGATCGGTCGCGACCAAGGGCGGCACCGCCGGCAACGGCTGGAACAAGTTCGTCCCCCACCCCCCGAAGGGCGGCCAACCGATCACGACGTGGAACGAGATGTCGTGGCCGAAGGAGTACCCACTCGCCTACCACGAGATGTCGATCCTGCTCCCCCACTTCCTCAACGAGGGCCGCGGCAAGCTCGACACCTACTTCAGCCGCGTCTACAACCCGATCTGGACCAACCCCGACGGGTTCTCGTGGATGGAGGCCCTGCTCGACGAGACCAAGGTCGAATGTCACGTCGCGCTCACCCCCACCTGGTCGGAGACCGCGTGGTACGCCGACTACGTGCTGCCGATGGGCGTCGGCTCCGAACGCCACGACGTGGCCAGCTTCGAGACCCACTCGGGCCGCTGGATCGGGTTCCGCCAGCCCGTCATGCGTCGCTACGCCGAACTGCAGGGCGAGGACACCGGGGCCGATCACCGCACCCACGAGTACAACAAGGGCGAGGTCTGGGAGGAGAACGAGTTCTGGATCGACCTCTCGTGGCGGATCGACCCCGACGGCTCGCTCGGCATCCGCCCGTTCTTCGAGAGCGACGAGCGTCCGGGCACCCCGATGGGTGTCGACGAGTACTACGGCCGCATGTTCGCCGACAGCGTGCCCGGCCTCGCCGACGACGCAGCCGCCGCCGGCGTCTCGCCGCTCGAGTACATGCGCGACCGCGGCGCCTACGCCGTGCCCGGCGACATGTACGAGCCG
>CAXAWD010000643.1:0-1919 GCA_963972325.1 uncultured Acidimicrobiaceae bacterium | reverse complement strand
CTCGACCGCAAGTCGTCCTCGGTCGAGGACCTGATGACCGTGCTGCCCGGGCCGTCGTTCCCGTCGGAGTGCACGATCACCAACGGCGACGAACTCCCCGCCATCTACCGCTCCGGGCAGGGCCGCATCACGGTGCGGGGCGCCTGGACGATCGAACCGGTCGGTCGCGGCCGTCAGCAGATCGTCATCACCTCACTCCCCTACGACGACACTCGGCTCGGCTCGACCGAGAAGTTCTTCGGGCAGGTCGGCGACGCGCTCGACGCCGGCGACCTGGCCGGCATCGTCTCGTTCAACGACGAGTCGTCCGACGGTCGGGTGCGCATCACCCTCGAACTGGGGTCGGGCGTCGATCCCGACATGATCATCCCCGGTCTGCTGCGTCACACGAACCTGCAGACCACCAACAAGGTGCAGATGCACTTCCTCTACGAGCACGGCGTGGTGCGTCTCTACAACCTGCGCACCGTGCTGCAGGCCTGGGTGGCCCACCGCATCCGGGTCGTCGTGGCCCGCAGCGAGAACCGGCTGGCCAAGATCGCCGAGCGGCTGCACCGACTGCGCGGCTTCCTCGCCGTGCTGGTCGACATCGACGAGACCATCCGGATCGTGCGCACCTCGAAGACGCGTGCCGTCGCCCGCGAGCGGTTGTGCGAGCGCTTCGAGATCGACGAGATCCAGGCCAACGCCGTGCTCGACCTCAACCTCGGCCAGCTGACCGAAGACGCGGTCATCGAGTTCAACAAGGAGACCGACGAACTCGAGCAGGAACAGGCCAAGCTCGAACTGCTGTTGTCGTCGGAGCAGCGTCAGCGCACCGAGGTCGCCCGCGGCCTCCGCAAGGTCATGGAGGAGTTCACCGACGACATTGCGCCTCGGGTCACCACGATCACCACCGAGGAGGCACCGAAGGTGTCGAAGGCGGCGATGGTGATCGACCAGCCGATGCAGGTCTACGTCGACGCGTCCGGCTGGGTACAGGGCATCCGCCGCGGCTCGAAAGCGAAGCCGAAGCTCGTGCCGCTCCACACGTTCGACACGTCGACGGCCACGACCATGGTCGTGATCACGTCGGCAGGGCAGTTGATCCGGACCCTGGCCGACAACGTGCCCGAGAAGCCGACCGCCGCGGCCTCGCTGCTGCCGGGGCTGGAAGGTGAGCCGCTCGTCTGGTGGCTCGAAGCGGACATGCCCGACGATCTCCTGCTCGTGATGTCGGACGGGATGGTCAAGCGCATCGCAGCGTCCGATTGCGAGGGCGGCGACCGCAAGGGCGGCATCTCGATCGTGAAGCTCGCCGCGGGCTCCCGCCTCGTCTCGATCGGCCGATTCGACGAGGAGACCCCGGTGGTGCTCGTGGCCGACAGCGGGCAGGGGATCCGGTTCGTGCCGTCCGACCTGCGTCAGATGGGCCGTGCCGCGGCCGGCGTGAAGGGCATCAAGCTCGGCACCGGTGAACAGGTCGTGTTCGGCGGCACCGTCACCGGCGACACGATCCTGCTCGCCACCGACAAGAAGCACGGTAAGCGATTCGCGGTCGACGAACTGCCCGAGCAGGGCCGAGCCGGCAAGGGCGTGAAGGTCATGCCGGCCGGGCGCTGGGGCAAAGCCGCCGTCGGCGCCTTCACCGAGGCGACCGGCGACGTGCTCGTCATCGACGGCGACGAGCAACCGGACCCGGTCGCGCTGTCGATCGGCGCGTTCCCCCAGGTCGCCCGCGACGCGAAGCCCGGCAAGATCCGCATGCACGACGTCCCCATCCGCCGCATCGTCGCCGCGGACTGAACTGCAGGTCGGCGACTGCCCCGGAAACGGAAAATCCCCCGGCAGACGGCTCTCGGCCGTCGACCAGGGGATTCGGGTTGTGGAGCTAAGGAGAATCGAACTCCTGACCTCTTCCATGCCATGGAAGCGCTCTA
>CAXAWD010000642.1:0-1919 GCA_963972325.1 uncultured Acidimicrobiaceae bacterium | reverse complement strand
TCTCGAGATCGGCTCGGATCGCTTCGAGCTGAGCCGATCTCGAGACGGTCGACGACGCGACCTCCGACGAGCGCACCGAGGTCGAGATGCTCCTCGACGCCGTCGAAGCCGCGGCAGCGGCCGCGGCCGCCGGTCTCGAGTCGTAGGTCGAGACCGCGCCTACCCCTGCTTCGACAGGAAGATGATGCGGCGGGCCTGCGCGGCGAGGGGCTCGTCGACCATCTGGCCCTCGAAGTCGATCGCGGCGATGCCCTCGGCACTGGCTTCCTCGTAGGCGGCGAGCAGCCGCTCGGCGCGCTCGACCTCTTCGGTGGACGGCATGAAGTGGTCGTTCGCCAGCGAGACCTGCCCGGGGTGGATGCACAACTTGCCGGAGTAGCCCATCGCCCGTGCCTCGGCCGACTCGCTCACGAACCGTTCGTCGTCGCGGAAGTCGGCCACGACCTGGTCGAGCACGGGCACGCCGGCGAGGCGGGCGGCGAGCGCGACCTGGCTGCGGGCGTACGCCACCTCGGCGTTGCCCGCGGTGCGGACCCCGCCCATGTCGGCGATGAAATCCTCGGCACCGAAGTAGGCCGAGTTCACCTGGTGGTGGGCGAGGATCGCCCGGGCGTCGGCCACGCCGAGTGCGGTCTCGATGCCGACCATCACCCCGAGGTCGGGGATGCCGCGAGCGGCGAACGCGGCGGCGACCGTGTCCATCTGCTCGACCGACTCGACCTTCGGCACGATCGCCGCGGTCATCTCGTACGACAGGGCCTCGGCGACGTCGTCGGCGAACCACCGTGTCGGCACGGCGTTGACGCGCACCACCACGATGGCCCCGTCGTCGATGAGACGGGGAGCCCATTCGGCGGCGTTGCGGCGGGCCTGGGCCTTGGCGTCGTCGTTGGCCGGGGTGGCGTCCTCGCAGTCGATCACGATCGCGTCGGCCCGTCGGCCGCCGAGTTTGGCGAGGAAGTCGGGCCGCACCGCCGGCGCGAACAGCAGCGAGCGGAGTCGTGAGAACTCGGTGACGTGACGTCGGACGGGCATCGGAACAGTCTGGCGGTTCAGGCGCCGACGATCGAGCGCTTGGCGACCTCTTCGAGCATGACTTCGGTGGCGCCACCGCCGATCGGCAGAATGCGGGCATCGCGGTACATCCGCTCGACCGGCGTCTCGCGCATATAACCCATGCCGCCGTGGAACTGGACGCAGTCGTACATGATCTGGTTGACGACCTCGGCGCCGAACGCCTTGACGCCCGACATCTCCTTCACGTTGTCGCCGCCGGGGCCCATCACGTCGTCGCCGAGCCAGGCGGCGTGGTACATCGATGCCCGCACGGCGTCGAGCTTGGCCTGGTTCATCGCCATCCGCTGCAGGATCGCACCCAGGTCGTAGAGATGACCGTCGAACGCCGAGCGGTCCTGGGTGTACGCGAGCGTCTGGTCGATCGCCGCCTGCGCCGCGCCGACGCCCATCCCGACGAGCACCATGCGCTCGTTCTGGAAGTTCTTCATCGTCTCGTAGAACCCGCGGTGCACGGTGCCGAGCACTTGGTCGTCGCCGATCCAGACGTCGTCGAGCACCAGTTCGGCGGTGTCGGAACAGCGCCAGCCGTGCTTGTCAAGCTTCTTCGACACGCTGAACCCCTCGGTGCCGGCGGGCACGAGGAACATCGTGATGCCGTACTTGTTGTCGGGGTCGGTCTTGGCGGCCACGATCGTCATGTCGCCGTACACGGCGTTGGTGATGAACGTCTTGGTGCCGTTGATCCGCCAACCGTCGCCGTCCTTCACCGCCTTGGTGCGGATGCCCGCGACATCGGAGCCGGCGTCGGGCTCGGTGACGCCGATCGACAGGATCGTCTCGCCCGTGAGCATGCCGGGCAGCCACTGTTCGAGCTGTTCGGGCGACGCCGAGTTGATCAGGTG
>CAXAWD010000641.1:0-1920 GCA_963972325.1 uncultured Acidimicrobiaceae bacterium | reverse complement strand
CGACGGCGTCGATCGTGAGCGCTGCGAACAGGCTCGGCAGCGCCGCGCCGATGAAGAGCCCGATGAAGACCTCGATGTCGCCGATGTTCAGGTTCAGCGACTGGTCGCCGTCGGAGGCGGTGAAGATCGCGAACTCGAAGCTCTTGAACAGCGCCAGGGCGGTGAGGGCGGCCGAACCGACGGCGAAGCCCTTCGCGACGGCGGCGGTGGTGTTGCCGAGCGAGTCGAGTGCGTCGGTGACTTCGCGCACCGACGGGTCGAGCTCGGCCATTTCGGCGATGCCGCCGGCGTTGTCGGCGATCGGACCGTAGGCGTCGACCGACACGACGACGCCCGTGGTGGCGAGCATGCCGATCGCGGCGACGGCGATGCCGTACAGGCCGCCGAGCGTCGTGCTGTCACCGAGCGTCTGCTGACCGCCCCAGTAGGCGATGCCGATGCCGGCGAGGATCAGGACCACCGAGGCAGCGACCGACACCATGCCGATGCTGATGCCCTTGAGCACGGTGGTGGCCGGGCCCGTCTCGGACTGCTGAGCGATCGTCTTGACCGGATTGAAGTGGTCGGAGGTGTAGTACTCGGCGGTCTTGCCGAGCGCCCAGCCGACGATCAGGCCGCCGATGACCGAGACGGCGAGGCCCCAGGGCTTGTCCTCGGGGAACGCGTCGCCACCGAAGATCCAGAACGAACCGGCCAGCACGCCGACGACGGTGATGCCCATGGCGACGTTGGTGCCCATGTGGAGCGCCTTGCTCAGCGAGTGCGAGTCGGTGGAGTCGCCGCCCTTGACGAGGAACGAGCCGATGATCGAGGCGATCATGCCGATGAACGCGACGAACATCGGGAAGGCGAAGAACGGCAGCACGTCGGCGTTGCCGGCCTGGTCGGCGGTGATGGCGCCGGCGAAAGCGATCAAGGAGATCGGGGCGATGATCGAGCCGGCGTACGACTCGAACAGGTCGGCGCCCATGCCGGCGACATCGCCGACGTTGTCGCCGACGTTGTCGGCGATCGTGGCCGGGTTGCGGGGGTCGTCCTCGGGGATGCCCGCTTCGACCTTGCCGACGAGGTCGGCGCCGACGTCGGCGGCCTTGGTGTAGATGCCGCCACCGACGCGGGAGAACAGTGCGATCGTCGATGCGCCGAGGCCGTAGGCCGTGACGATCTCGAACGCCTGGTCGACCTCGAACCACGTGACGAACACGAGGTAGGTCACCATCAGTCCGAGCAGCGCCAGACCGGCGACGGAGAAGCCCATGACCGCGCCGCCGCGGAACGCGACGGGCAGCGCCTTGGCGGGCCCGTCCTTGGCGGCCTCGGTCGTGCGGGCGTTCGCCATGGTGGCGACGGTCATGCCGGCGTAACCGGCGCCGGCCGACAGCACGGCACCGAGCAGGTAGGTGATGGCCGCCAACGGCGCGATCACGATGGCCAGCAGTACTGCCATGATGACGGCGAAGATGCCGACCCACTTGTACTCGGCCTGGAGGAACGCCTTCGCGCCCTTCTGGATCTCGGTCATCAAGAAGACCATCCGGTCGTTGCCGGCTGGAGCCTCCTCGACCTTTTTGTAGTAAAAGCCGGCGAGCAACAGCCCGGCTAGGGCTGAGAGCGCGGCGAGATACGGAATTGCTTCCACGGTGCGTGCCTCCTGAGGCGTCGATACAAGTCGCACAATGATGGTCGGTCCGACCCTCACTCTCCAACCTGGGGTTTCAGCGCTTCGATCGTAGTCAGCGATGGGCTCGCGTTCGTGGAGATGGGTGAACGTCGCGTTTCGGGGTGATGTCCCGTGGGCGAGTAGCGTCGTCGAACATGGCACAGACCATCAACCGCAGCCGTGGCCCGGTGTCGGGTACCGCCGTCGGCAAGGGCGGGAGACGCAAGCCCTTCCTCGTCGACTTCTACTCGACCGCGCTC
>CAXAWD010000640.1:0-1931 GCA_963972325.1 uncultured Acidimicrobiaceae bacterium | reverse complement strand
CTGATCCGTTGGCGCCTCGAGCAGCAGCCCGATCTCGTGGGTGCGGGCGTGCTGGCACCGGCGCCGCCCCCGATGCCGCGGCCGAATCTGAAAGACCCGGTTCCGTGCGTGGCGACGGGGATCGGTGCCGACGGCGAGCGGGTCGTCGTCGTGTGCTCGTCGGGTGTGGATCTCGATCTGATCCCGTACGCGGCCGACGCCCGGCTCGCACTGGGCGAACCGGGCGCCGGGGAGGGTGGCCGCCTCGTCGTGGCGTTGCCGTCACGAGACAGGATCGGCCTGGTCGGCGAGATCGCCGACCGGTTGCGTCACTCGGTGACGTTCGTGTCGGTCGACTGAGCCTCGTCGTCGGAGTCGCTCGACGTCGCCTCGATCGCCCGATCGGGTGGGGTCGTCTCGATGGCGACCGTGCGTGCCTCGGGCTCGTCGACGGTGCCGATCCGGACCGTGAGCCGCCCGTCGACGTGGCGGGCGTGCACCTTGTCGGGATCGAGTCGCTCGCCGAGACGAACCGACCGCTTCCAGTCGAGCGAGTCGGTGGTGGCGCCGAGCGTCAGCGTGTTGCCGGTGACCTCGACGGTCACGGCCTCGGCGGGAACGCCGGGGAGATCGACGGTGAGGACGTACTCCTCGTCGATCCAGGCGCCGTCGATCACGGGCCCGCTCGAACGGCGGGGGTCGAAGAACGAGCTCGTGAGCTGTTCGAACGCCCGATCGAGGGAGCGGTCGAACGTGGGGGTGTAGGTGCGGTGTCGTACCAGCATGGAAGCCTCCTGGTGGATCGTGGTGGTTCGATGATTCGTGATGATTCGTGGTGATTCGTGGTTGGATTCTGAGATCGATGTGTCCGATGAGGACACTCTTCATTGTACAGAAAAGTTGAGCGTCTACAACTCAACTTCGATCTGGATCGTCGTGCGGGTAGCCTCGCAGGGCCATGCTCGATCCAGGTGTCTCCGCCCGATTGGCCGCCGTGGCCGACGAGTTCCGTGAACTCGAGGCCCGCCTCGCCGACCCCGCCACCACCGGCGACCCCGATCAGCTCCGAACGGTGTCGCAGCGGTACCGCGAACTCGAGCCGCTCGTCGCCGCCCATCGCGAACTCCTGACCCGATCCGGCGACCTCGACACCGCGCGTGAGATGCTCGGCGACCCCGACCCCGAGGGCCGGGCGATGGCAGCCGAGGAGGTCGCCGCAGCCGAGACCGACCTGGCCCGGCTGACCGAACAGCTCCGCGAGTTGTTGCTGCCGCGAGACCCGCACGCCGGCCGCGCCGTGATCATGGAGATCCGCGGGGCCGAGGGCGGCGAAGAGGCCAACCTGTTCGCTCGCGATCTCCACGACATGTACGTCGCGTATGCCGTCCGCCGCGGCTGGAAGATCGAGACCCTGACGCAGACACCCAGCGATCTCGGTGGCATCAATCAGATCACGTTCGTGGTGCGCGGCGACGACGCCTGGCAGCACCTCAAGTTCGAAGGTGGGCCCCACCGGGTCCAGCGCGTGCCCGTCACCGAGAGTCAGGGGCGCATCCACACCTCGTCGGCCACGGTGGCCGTGTTGCCCGAGGTGGGCGAGGTCGAGATCACGATCGACGATCGCGATCTGGACATCGACGTCTACCGGTCGTCCGGCGCCGGCGGCCAGCACGTCAACACGACCGACTCGGCCGTCCGCATCACACACGTGCCCACCGGCGTGGTGGTCACGATGCAGGACGAGCGCAGCCAGCTCCAGAATCGGGCCCGGGCCATGCAGGTACTGCGTGCACGCCTCTACGACCTCGCGCAGCAGGAACGCGATGACGAGCTCTCGGCGGCGCGGCGGTCCCAGGTGGGCGGCGGCGGTCGCAGCGAGAAGATCCGCACGTACAACTTCAAGGAGAACCGGGTCACCGACCACCGCATCGGGCTCACGGTGTATCGCCTGG
>CAXAWD010000639.1:0-1939 GCA_963972325.1 uncultured Acidimicrobiaceae bacterium | reverse complement strand
GGCACGACCTTGCTCAACCAGTCGACGAGCTTTGCCGACATCAGGCTCCGCTCGTCGCCGACGTCGGTGAGTAGTTCGGGCGACAGCGTGGGGGCGACCACCGTTCCGAGCCCGCTCAGCGACGACATGATCGGTTCGAACACCGAACCGTCGTTGCCGACCCCGTGGAGCAGCAGAACCACCGCGCCGGGCGGCGCGTCGGCGGCGGCAGCGACGGTGAACACCGGGGAGCCGTCAGCCGGGTGCTCGCTCCGGACGACGGTTCGGGACCATTCGGGGTCGAGCACCAACCCATAGTCCGACCGCTCTACTCGGTCACCGCCGTCGTCACTCATGTCCTGTCCTCGGCGCCCACGGTAGCGACCACCGCAGCGGACTCGTTTGTGACGAACGTCCGTCGGGTATCGATCTTGCGTCCCCGCCCGACCGAACGGTGGTCGGGCGGCCACCCGCCAGCCGAGGAAGGGACCACATGTCCGAGAAGTTCACCACCACCGATGCCGGTATCGCCGTCGCCAGCGACGAACACTCGTTGACCGTCGGGGCCGACGGTCCGATCGTGCTCCACGATCACTACCTGATGGAACAGATGGCGGCCTTCAACCGCGAGATGATCCCCGACCGTCAACCGCACGCCAAGGGTTCGGGCGCGTTCGGCACGTTCGAGGTGACGCACGACGTGAGCCGTTGGACGAAGGCGTCGCTGTTCCAGCCCGGCGCGACGACCGACATGGTCGCACGCTTCTCCACGGTCGCCGGCGAGAGCGGTTCGCCCGACACCTGGCGCGATCCCCGCGGGTTCGCGTTGAAGTTCTACACCGACGAGGGCAACTACGACATGGTGGGCAACAACACCCCCGTGTTCTTCGTGCGCGACCCGATGAAGTTCCAGCACTTCATCCACTCGCAGAAGCGCCGGGCCGACAACGGACTGCGCGACCACGACATGCAGTGGGACTTCTGGTCGCTGTCGCCCGAGACCGCGCACCAGGTCACCTGGCTGATGGGCGATCGCGGCATCCCGAAGTCGTGGCGCCACATGAACGGGTATTCGAGCCACACCTACATGTGGGTGAACGCCGACGGCGAGCGGTTCTGGGTCAAGTACCACTTCAAGACCGATCAGGGCATCGACTTCTTCACGCAGGCGGAGGCCGACGAGATGGCCGGCAACGACGCCGACTACCACCGTCGCGACCTGTTCGACAGCATCCGGTCGGGCGACCACCCGTCGTGGACGTTGAAGATGCAGATCATGCCGTTCGAGGAGGCGGCGAACTATCGCTTCAACCCGTTCGACCTCACCAAGGTGTGGCCGCACGCCGACTACCCGCTGCACGAGGTCGGACGCATGACGCTCCACACGAACCCGACCGACTTCCACAGCCAGATCGAGCAGGCGGCGTTCCAGCCGAACAACCTGGTGCCGGGGATCGGGCCGAGCCCCGACCGCATGCTGCTCGCCCGGCTGATCTCGTACGCCGACGCCCACCGTGCCCGGCTCGGCGTCAACTACCAGCAGATCCCGGTCAACACCCCGCAGTGCCCGTTCCACAGCTACAGCAAGGGTGGCGCGATGCGGATGGAGACGGTGTCCGATCCGGTCTACGCCCCCAACTCGTACGGTGGCCCGTCGGCCGACCCGGCTCGCTCCGGGCAGGACGCGACCTGGTCGGCGAGCGGCGAGATGCAGCACAGCGCGTACGTCGCCCACGCCGAGGACGACGACTTTGGTCAGGCCGGCACGCTCGTCCGCGACGTGATGGACGACGCCGCCCGTGACCGCCTGGTGAACAACGCCGCCGGCCACCTGTCCGACGGCGTGAGCGACGACGTGCTCGCCCGCTCGATCGGGTTCTGGCGAAACGTCGACCCGACGATCGGCGACCGCATCGCCGACAACATCCGGTAGCGCCCGAGCGCGACACCGACCGCTGCC
>CAXAWD010000638.1:0-1944 GCA_963972325.1 uncultured Acidimicrobiaceae bacterium | reverse complement strand
ACCACGGAAGCGCCGGCGACCACCGCACCGCCGACGACGACGGTGCCCGCACCCGAGCCGATCGAGTTCGATCTCGACGAACTGCCCGGTCTCGTCGAACAGCTCGCCGACATCACCACCGTCGACCCCCTCCCGTACGTGAGGGCGCTCGGGTTCCCGCTCGACATCGACGTTCCCGACGGGTCGACGCTCTACCGCATCGACACCACCGTCGATGTGCGTCAGCGCGACGAGGTGACGTTCAACGAGGTCGACACCGGCTACTCCGTGATCGCTCCCGGCGGGTCGGTTCCCGACGTCGACATCAACCTCGACGACAACGGACCGGGCTCGGTGCAGGTCACCGAGATCTGGGATCCGATCATGACCGACCTCGGCTACGAACGGAAGAACAGCACCACGTCCGACCCCGGCGAACCGGGAGGTCCGAACTCGGTCAACCACGTCTACGTCCCGACCGGCGCGTCGGCGATCGACGTCAACGGACACCCGGCAGACATCACGACCGTCTACGTCTGGGCCGAGGAGGACCTGACCGGGGCCAGTTACGACAGCAGCAATCCACCGCTCCAGGCCGGCTACCGCATCGATCTGAGCGCCGACGTCGACGAGGGCGTCGTCCCGATCCCCGTGCTCGGCGCGGTCGTCGACGCGATGCCCCTCCCCGACGGCGCGACGCTGGAGGGCGCCGATCTGCGACTCCAATCCCGCTCGGCGGATTCGTATGCCGCCGACAGCGGCGCGAACTACCTCGAGATCACGATCGAGTGGGCGGCCGCACCCGATGCCACACCCGATCAACTCGCGGCGTTCTACGCCGAGGCCGACTTCGACGGCGAGATCCTGATCGCCGCGGAACCGTCGTTCTTCGACGAGGGCTCGTACGAACCTGCCGAGGTCTCCGCGTACGGCGACACCGACTACCGCCTGCCCGTGTTGTTCCTCCGGCGGTACGAGGGCGTCCTGTCGCTCTCGGTGCCCTATGACGCCGAAGACCCCACCGAGATCACCTACCGGATCACCCTGAACCCGACCGACATCGTGCTGTCGCCCGCCGAGTAGCCGCCGGGCCGATTCGAACGTCGGATCGCCTCGGGTCAGGCGGGCCGGATCAACTCGAACAGGTCGGTGCTGTGGCTGTAGAGATTGCCGACGTGGCGGCCGACCGCCTGCAGCTCGGCCTGGTCGACCCTGGTGCCGTCGAGGAGGGCGGCGTCGACGTGGAACTCGGTCGCCTCTCCGATCACGAGCGCGCTGCCGTGCTCGGGATGGCCGATGTCGACGATCCGGGTGACGACGCACTCGATGTTCGCCCGGCTCTCGCCGACCATCGGTGGCCGGATCGACACGGACGGCACGGCGGTGAGACCGGCTGCTTCGAACTCGTCGACGTCGGGCGGGTGGGTCGCCGACGTGGCGTTCATCGCCTCGACCACGTCGACCGTCACGATGTTGATCGTGAACTCACCGACCTCGCGCACGTTCGCCAGCGTGTCCTTGCGGGCGCCGCGACCGGGCGAGAACACGAACGTCGGCGGCGCACCGCTGACGCAGTTGAAGAACGAGTACGGCGCCAGATTCGGGACGCCGTCGGCGGAGATCGAACCGATCCAGCCGATCGGGCGTGGCACGATCAGGCCGGTCGCGAGTTTGTAGGGGTCGAGGCCGGTCAGATCGGCGACGGAGAAGCGGGTCTTGTCCACGGGGTACTTCCTGAGAGGTCGGTCGAGGCTCCAGTGTGGCGGAGGCGGCAGGTCGGCGGACGGTCACACGGCGCGGACGCTGCCGGCCGGGGTGACCTCGGCCTCGTTCTGCAGCGCAGCCTTGAAGCTCGGTGTGGCCTGTAGAGCGACGATGTCGGCGGGCATCTCGATGCCGGTCTCGTCGAGTCGGCGCTTGACCGCCTTGATCGCCGCGTCCTTCACCTTGATCGAGTCGAACCGG
>CAXAWD010000637.1:0-1967 GCA_963972325.1 uncultured Acidimicrobiaceae bacterium | reverse complement strand
AGCGTCGCAGCTCGGAGGTTCGAGCGGCCGCTCGAACCCGTGCGAGCCCGATCAAACGCCGGCGCGCTCGCGTTCGATGAGCTCGGCGGGGCGGGGGCGGCCGAACAGGTAGCCCTGCCCTCGGTCGCAGCCCAGCTCACGCAACCGGGCGAGTTGGAGCGGCGACTCGATGCCCTCGGCGACCACGTTGAGGCCGAGCGACTGACCGAGCCGGACGACGGCCTCGACGATCGTGGAGTCCTCGCTCTCGATGCCGAGCCCGGCGACGAACGACCGGTCGATCTTGATCGCCTCGACCGGGAACCGCTTGAGGTAGGTCAGCGACGAGTAGCCGGTGCCGAAGTCGTCGACCGACAGGTGCAGCCCGAGGCTGCGGAGCTCGCGAAGCGCGACCGTGGCGGCCTTCACGTCGGCGAGCAGTGCCGTCTCGGTGATCTCGAGCCACAGCGAGCCCGCGTCGATGCCGGTCTCGGCGAGGGCGTCGACCACCACGTCGTAGAAGTTCGGGTCGACGAGCTGGCGGGTGCCCACGTTGACCGACAGGCTGCAGTTGGCGAAGGCGTGGCCGGCGGCACGCCAACGGGCGAGCTGGGCCATCGAGTCGCGCAGGATCCGCGCCCCCAGGTCGATCAGCAGGCCGGTCTCCTCGGCCAGCGGGAGGAACTCGCCGGGTGGCAACAACCCGCGGTCGGGATGCAACCATCGCGCCAGCACCTCGAACCCGAGCGCCCGGCCGGATTCGAGGTCGACGATCGGCTGGAAGTACGGCACGACCTCGCCGCGTTCGATGCCGCGCCGCAGCTCGCCGGTGGTTCGCAGCGCCTGCACGCCGGTTTCGTGGCCACCGGCCTCGAACGCCTCGACGCAGTCGCGCCCGCGGGCCTTGGCGCGGTACATGGCGGCGTCGGCGTCGCGCAGCATGTCGTTGGGGCTCATGCCCGCCTCGTGATTGGTGGCGTAACCGATCGACGCGGTGACGTACAGCTCGTGTTCGCCGATCGTGACCGGTGGGTGCACCGCCCGGCGGAGGCGTTCGGCAACGTCGACCGGTTCGCCGCTGAGCACGACGATGAACTCGTCGCCACCGAACCGGGCGAGCACGTCGTCGTCGCGCAGTGCGGTGCGCAGGCGGCCGGCGATCTCCTGGATCAGCAGGTCGCCGACCTCGTGACCCAAGCTGTCGTTGATGACCTTGAACTGGTCGAGGTCGACGAACAGCACCGCGACCCCGTCGATCGGGGCGGTCGCGAGCCGGTCGTGCAGGATGTGCATCAGGTACGACCGGTTGGGCAGCGCCGTCAATTCGTCGTGGCGCGCGGCGTACCGGAGCTGCTCGGCGGCGCGCCGCTGCTCGGTGACGTCTTCGATGTGGGTGATCGCCAGCATCACGCCGTCGTCTTCGGTGGTGGAGACCCGTGTGCGGGCCCAGACGAACTCGCCGTCGCGGCGGCGGTAGCGCTGATCGATCCGGAACGAGTCGACGATGCCGAGTTCGAGCCGGGCACGGTGGGGTTGGGCGGCGCGCACATCGTCGGGATGGGTGAACTCGCGCAGGGTGCAGCCGACGAGCTCTTTGACGTTGCGTCGCAGCATTTCGCCGAGCGACTGGTTGGCGTCGACGATGCGTCCGTCGTCGAGCCGGACGAGTGCCATACCGGTCGGCGCCGACTGGAACGCCTGTTGGAATCGGCGCCGGGCCTGGTCGAGCGCCCGGGTCTGCTGCTCGCGTTCGGACACGTCGCGGAGACGAACGAGCAGCCGCTGCCCGTCGGCCAGGTGCTCCTCGTTGCGATCGTCGTCGTCGCTGGGCAGGTGGAACGAGGCCTCGACCACGACCCGTTCGTCGACACCGGCGATGACCTCGATCTGGATCGGGTCCACCTCGCCGTCCAACGCGTTGTGGAGCGCGTCCTCGAGCGTCGCTTCGTCCTCGCCGTCGGTGTGATCGAGGAGGTGGGAACCGACCA
>CAXAWD010000636.1:0-1975 GCA_963972325.1 uncultured Acidimicrobiaceae bacterium | reverse complement strand
CTGGGGTACCGTTGCTCCACGGACGGACCACTGGAGGAAACGACGATGAAGCGCGTTCTCATGGGCTTGGCGGCAATCGTCGCCATGACCTGCATCCCACAGACCACCTCGGCACAGAGCTCGGCCGACCTCACCCTGGTGCACGGCATCCCCGGCACCACGGTCGACCTGTCGGTCGACGGCACGGTCGTCATCGACTCGTTCGTTCCCGGTTCACTCGCCAACATCTCGTCGTTCGCCGGCCAGACGCTGCAGAACGTCACCATCACCGACGACACCACGGGTGACGTCGTGATCGGGCCGATCTCCAGCTTCGAGATCCCCGACTCGGGGAGCCACAGCATCGTCGCCCACCTCGACGACGAGGGTGCCGCTGTGCTCACCACGTTCGAGAACAACACCGACGAAGCGACCACCGGCGAGGCCCGTCTGACGCTCCGCCACACCGCCGAGGCCCCGGCCGTCGACCTGGTCATCGGCGATCAGCGTCCGATCGTCGGTGCCACCAACGGGCAGAGCGCCGAACTCGAACTGCCCGACGGCACGGTTTCCGACGCCCAGCTGGCGCCCACCGGCGACGTCGCGATCGCCGAGATCGCCACGCTCGACCTGGCGGCCAACACCAACACGATCGTCTACGCGGTCGGCTCGGCCGACGACGACACACTCGACTTCGTCGTGCAGATCGTCGACTTCGCCGTCGAGGCCACGGCGACCACCACCACCACGGTCGCCGGCGACACCACCACGACCGCCGTCCCCACGGCGGTCAACACCGGTTCGCCGCTGGACGGCAGCTCGAACACGACGCTCGTCGTCGTGGCGCTCGGCGGGCTCGTCCTCGCCGGCGGTGCCATGCTCGCCCGCCGCCACGCCTGACCGACATGCCTCGCTACCGGCGGACGTCGTGGACCCGGAGGTTCTTCGGGTTCGTGATGTTCGCCGGTTTCGTCGTATTCGTGGTCGCCGGCACGATGGTCAGCAGGAACTATCTCAACGGCGACGGCGTCGTGCTGGTCGTCGACAACGCCAAGGGCGAGACCCCGAACACGATCCCGACCGACGCGGCGTCGGTCGAACGCAGTTCGCCACGGGCGATCCGGATCGGTGACCTCGAACTCGACAACCCCGTGCGGGCGGTCGGGATCGAGGAGGACGGTGAGCTCGAGGTTCCCGACGAGACCGAGGTCGGCTGGTACCAGTACGGCTCGGCACCCGGCCTGCCGGGCGCCACGGTGCTCGCAGCCCACGTGTCGTGGAACCGCACGATCGGCCCGTTCCACCAACTCGGCACCCTCGAACCGGGCGCTCGGGTCGACGTGATCGCCGACGACGGTTCGATCCGCGTCTACGAAGTGGTCGAACGCACGATCTACGACAAGGACGAGCTCCCGGCCGAACGGATCTGGACCACGACGGGCGACGAGACCCTCGTGCTGATCACGTGCGGTGGCAGCTACAACCCCGACATCCGGCGCTATCGGGAGAACATCGTGGTGTACGCGGTACCGGTCGACACGTTGCCGGCCGACACGGTGCCTGCCGACGACGCACCGGTCACCGACCGGGTCTGACGCCTCGCCGGATCACTCCTCTTCGTCGACGTCCTCGTCCATGTCGTCGTCGCCGTAGGCCTCACGGAGTTCCCGGAACGCCCGCTTGAGCAGTCGCGAGACGTGCATCTGCGAGACGCCGACGATCTCGGCGATCTCGACCTGCGACATCTCTTCGTAGAACCGCAGGCGGACGATCTCTCGTTCGCGGTCGTCGAGTGTCTCCAACAGCTGTTCGACGACCGCCTCGTTCTCGACATCGACGAAGCCGCCGTCGCGCGTGGACGTCGCCCGCTGGCGCGCCGACGACACACCGCCGTCGTCGCTCGCCGGGGGGTCGATCGATTCGACACGGCGCGCCTCACCGACCGACAGGCCGGTGATGACATCGTCCTGGGAGATCTCGAGATGGGCGGCGACCT
>CAXAWD010000635.1:0-1981 GCA_963972325.1 uncultured Acidimicrobiaceae bacterium | reverse complement strand
TCGTCAGCCGCCGACGCTGGCCCAAGGACGCCGACCCCGCCCCGGCGATCGGCGTGCCACCGCCCAAGAAGAAGAAGGCCGCCGCCCCGGCCGCCGACGCCGAGCCGCAGCCGAAGAGCGACTGACCACCACGTCCGGCGTAGCGGAGAAGCCGCCGGCAGGGCCGATGCGCCACGTCATGATGAGCCGGCCGATCGATAGTGCCGATACGAGCAGGTGCGCGCCACGTGACTCGCCGTCATGACTGAGCGGTCTCGCACCGACACTTCGGCCACGGTCCTCCTGCCGACGCGCCGCGCGTTCGGGGCGCACCATCGGCTACCCCGCCGGCTTCGAACCGTGCAACCCGAGCCGTCGATCTGTGCGGAGCAATCACGGAGATCGCAACGAATCGGCGATCGCACCGATCACGAGACCGATACTGGCGCCGAAGGCTGCGCCGAAAGGGATGCCGGTATCTCCCCATCCCAGCAGGCCCACGACTACACCGAGACCTGAGCCCATCGAGATGCCGAACCCGACCCAAGGGGCCCGTTTCGCTTGCTCAGCCATGCCTCCGAGGGTAGCTGGCGACATGACGAGGAGGAAGGGGCGAAGGTCGCGGATGGCCGCGCTTCGATACCAGACCCGCCCGTACTCGGCGATGTGTGGTCGATGGTACGCACCGAACCGCTTCCGTATGCGCTGGGCCGGGAGCATGCCGTGGACGTCGGACAATGCCGGTCCAAGGGCGACGATTCTTGTGTCGGCCGGCGACGCCTCGGTCCGCTGATCACCTGCAAACCTGCGCGCTCGCGGTTCCGGCGACGGCGCAAATCACGCGACGCCGTAATCCGACATCTGCCAACCTGAGGCCACTCGGGTACGGCCCAACCCGAGCACCCGGAAATCACGACCGACCAGCGTTTGCTTGCGCCGAGCGGCAGGCGAGCACTCAGGGATCAGCGATTCGACAACCAGTCGTCGCTGACACAGCCTTCTTCGAAGTACCAGAGACCGTCGGCTTCGCCGCGTTGCAGCTCGGCCTTCACCGACCTGTGGTCGGCGTCCGCAGGAATATCCAACGCGACCATCCCGTACTGCTCGATACAGGCCGAACTCATCTCGCGGTCCACGCCGTTGGCGATGCTCTCGACGAGTCGAACGTCGGGGTCGAGCGAAGGTGCTTCGGGCTCGGAAACCCTGCGACACCCTTCCGTCATGATGGGGGCATGTTCGACAACGGGGCGACGGAGGCATTGAGTGGGTTGGTCGGCACCGACCTGACCGTTGCCGATCACGCCGAGCTGGCCGATGCGGCTCGGGCCGCCGCTCGGCTGCGGGCGTTCGTCGACCTCGCCGACGTGCAGATCAACCGCCGAACCCGGCAGCTCGCGGCCGAGGGCGATCGCTCGTCCGACCATGTCCTGATCGACGAGGGCCGCCTGTCAGGCAAAGACGCCAAGTCGACCGACGAGCGCGACCGCGTGTGCGAGACCCTGCCGCAGTTCGAAGACGCGCTCGCCAACGGCGACTGCACGGCCGACCATCTCGACTCGCTCGCCCGTCACACCAAAGACCTCACCGACGAAGAGCGAGCCGACGTGCGCGACGTGGTCGACGACCTGCTGAGCCATGCCATCGACGAGCCGGCCGCTCTGTTCGACCGCAACGCGAAGAGCATCGTCGATCGCATCCGGAACATGCACCGCGGCAACGTCGACGTCGACGAGCTCGAACGGCAGCGCAAGCAGTCGAACGTCAAGCGCTGGACCGACCGCGACACCGGTATGAAGCACACCCACCTCGCGCTCGACCCGCTCCGCGACGCCGCGATCTGGAACGTGATCGACCATCACCTCGCCGCGTTGCGGCAAGACCCGTCGAACCAGGAGCGGCCGTTCGCCGAACTCCAGGTCGAGGCGGTCGTCGCCGCCGTCGGGTCGGTCGGTCCGGACGACGCATCATCGACCGCCAGCGTGCCACGGGTCGTCGTCCATGC
>CAXAWD010000634.1:0-1984 GCA_963972325.1 uncultured Acidimicrobiaceae bacterium | reverse complement strand
GCACCGCCTCGACCTCACCAACGGCATGAAGGTGCGGATCTTCGGGCACCTCGAATACTACGCACCCAACGGTCGACTCGGGCTCAAGATGGCCGGCATCGACCCGCGGTTCACGCTCGGTGAGCTGTCCCAGGCGCGTGACCAGGTCGTGCGTCGGCTGGTGGCGACCGGGCTGTTCGACGCCAACCGACGCCACGTGCTGTCGCCGATCCCACTGCGCGTCGGCGTCGTCACCAGCGTCGGCACGGCGGCGTGGCACGACTTCCACGACGAACTCGACCGCAGCGGCCTCGCGTTCCATCTCCACGTCTGCGACACGCGGGTACAGGGGGAGTGGGCGGTCGAGTCGGTGTCGGCCGCGATCCGCAGCCTCGCGGCTCGCCGCGGTCTCGACGCGATCGCCGTGATCCGCGGCGGTGGCGCCCGCAACGAACTCGCCACGTTCGACGCCGAACCGATCGCGCTCGCCATCGCCACGAGTTCGGTCCCGGTGCTGACCGGGCTCGGCCACGAGGTCGACCGCAGCGTGGCCGACGAGGTCGCCCACACCGCGCTCAAGACCCCCACGGCCTGCGCGGGCGCACTCATCGAGCGGGCGGTCACCTACCGCGAACAGACCGAGCAGCGGTGGGCGTCGATCGCCGACCTCGCCAGGCGCGACCTGACCGACGCCCAGGGGCGACTGTCCGATCGGGCACATCGGGTCGCCCGCAACACCCACGCCGCGGTCGAACGGGCCGACGAGCGCCTCACCACCCGGGTCGGGCGGCTCCGTCTCGCTCCCGGCCAGCAGCTCCGCCAGGCCGACGCCACCGTCGCCCGCCACGCCGACCGCCTCGTCGAACGCACGCCGGCGCTCCTCGCCGCCGAGCTCCGGAACCTCGAATCGATCGAGTCCCGGCTCGCCCTGCTCGACCCGGTCAACCTGCTGCGACGAGGGTGGAGCATCACCCGCGATGCCGACGGGCAGGTGGTCCGCTCGGTCGACCAGATCGAACCCGGCGGTCTCGTCACGACGCGAGTGGCCGACGGTACCCTCACCAGCCGAATCGAGAACACATGACGACCGAACCCGACACCACTGCGACCGGGTACGCCGAGGCGCTCGGCGAACTCGACGGCATCCTCCGCGAACTCGAAGGGTCCGACGTCGACGTCGACCGTCTGGCCGACCGGGTGGCTCGTGCTGCAGACCTGATCGCCCTGTGCCGAGACCGGATCGGCAACGCCCGACTCCGGATCGACCAGGTCATCGCGGATCTCGATGGCACGAGCGTCCCGCTCGACGACGATACGCCCTAGCCTCACCTCGTGCCCCCGCCCGCCAGCCTCCGCCGCATCGCCGACCGGGTCACGGCCCGCCTCGACGAGGTGCTGGCGCCCGAACTCGAGCGGTGGACCGAACTCGACCCAGATCTGCGCGAGCCGATGGCCGAGATCTCCCGGCTGGTGCTGAGTGGCGGCAAGCGCCTGCGCCCGGCGTTCTGCCACTGGGGCTACGCGGCGGCCGGCGGCGACCCCGACGATCAGATCGTCGTCGACGCCGGGGCGGCGTTCGAGCTGATGCACGCGTTCGCCCTGTTCCACGACGACGTGATGGACGACGCGGCCAGCCGCCGTGGCGAGGTGACCACCCACGTCGTCTTCGCGGAGCAGCATCGATCTGCCGGGTGGGCCGGAGAGTCCCGTCGATTCGGCGAGGGCGTCGCGATCCTGATCGGCGACCTCGCGTTCGTGTACGCCGACCGGTTGCTCGCCGGGGCGAATCATGCGGCGGGGGGGGTGTGGAACGAAATCCGGATCGGGCTCAACGTCGGCCAGGTGCTCGACATCCTCGGCTCGGTGCGCGGCGTGCGCGACGTCGCCCAGGCCGAGCGGATCTGCCGGTACAAGTCGGGCAAGTACACGATCGAACGGCCGCTGCACCTCGGCGCAGCGCTGCTGGCGCCCGACAAGCTCGACCAGTTCGAGGCGCCGCTGAGTG
>CAXAWD010000633.1:0-1988 GCA_963972325.1 uncultured Acidimicrobiaceae bacterium | reverse complement strand
ATAGTGCGCCTTCAGGTACGCCGTCTGGTACGTGACCAGGCCGTACCCGAACGTGTGGCTCTTGTTGAACGCGTAGTCGGCGAACTTCTCGATGATGTCGAACAGTTCCTTGCCGAGCGCCTCGTCGTACCCGGTGTTGACCACACCGCGTTCGAACCCGTCGCGCGCGGCAGCCATGACCTCGCGGACCTTCTTGCCCATCGCCTTGCGGAGGTTGTCGGCTTCGGCGAGCGAGTAGCCCGCGAACTTCTGCGCGACCCGCATCACGCTCTCCTGATAGATCATCAGGCCGAACGTGTCTTCGAGCACCTCCGCCGCGTCGGGGTGGATGTACTCGACGGGTTTGCGGCCGTTCTTGCGATCCGCGTAGTCGTAGTGCATGTTGACGCTCATCGGCCCCGGCCGGTAGAGCGCGAGCACGGCGGAGACGTCTTCGAAGCTGTTGGGCGCCATCGCCTTGAGCAGTTGCCGCATCGGCGGCGACTCGAGCTGGAATACCCCGATCGTGTCACCGCGCGACAGCAGATCGAACGTGGGTTGGTCGTCGAGCGGCACCGTGTCGATGTCGAAGTCGGGGTCGCGATTGGCCCGGATCATCGCCTGCGCATCGGTGATGACGTCGAGGTTGCGCAGACCCAGGAAGTCCATCTTGAGCAGCCCGAGCTCTTCGACCCCGTGCATTTCGTACTGGGTGACGACCGGCGCGTCCTCGGGGTCTTGCCCCGACTCGGGCTTGCGCTGGATCGGCAGGTAGTGCGTGACCGGTTCTTTGGTGATCACCACGGCGGCGGCGTGGATGCCGTCGGAGCGCTTCAGCCCCTCGAGGCCCTTCGCCACGTCGACGACCTTCTTGATGTCGGGGTCGGTGTCGTACATGGCACGCAGATCTTGCGCCGCCTTGTAGCCGTCGGCGTACTTGTCGCTCTGCTCGAAGCAGTACTTGAGCGGTGTGTCGCGACCCATGACGAGCGGCGGCATCGCCTTGGCGACCTTGTCGCCGACGCCGTACGGGTACCCGAGCACGCGCGCCGCGTCACGAACCGCGTTGCGGGCCTTGATGGTGCCGAAGGTGATGATCTGCGCCACGTGGTCGCGACCGTAGGTGTCGGCTGCGTAGCGGATCATCTGGTCGCGGTAGCGGGAGTCGAAGTCCATGTCGATGTCGGGCATCGACACGCGGCTCGGGTTGAGGAACCGCTCGAACAGCAGGTCGTACTTGATCGGGTCGAGGTCGGTGATCCACAGCGTGTACGCCACCGCACAACCGGCGGCCGAACCACGACCCGGGCCGACTCGAATGCCCGAATCGCGTGCGTACTTGATCAGGTCCCACGTGATCAGGAAGTACGACGCGAACCCCATGTCGTTGATGACCTTGAGTTCGTACGACACCCGCTCGATCACGCTGTTGGGCAAGTTGTCGCCCCACCGCTTCTTGGCGCCTTCCCACGTGAGGTGCTCGAGGTACTCCGCGTCGGACGAGAACCCCTCGGGCAACGGGAAGTTGGGCAGCAGCGCGTCGCCGAACTCGATCTCGAGGTCGGCGCGTTCGGCGATCCAGAGGCTGTTGTCGCACGCCTCGGGCAGCTCACGGAACAGGTAGCGCATCTCCTGCGCCGTCTTGAGGTAGCGGTCGTGGCCGTGGAACTTGAATCGGTTCGGATCGGAGATCAGCGCGCCGGTCTGCACACACAGCAGCGCGTCGTGGGCCTCGTGGTCTTCGCGGTGGGTGTAGTGGCTGTCGTTGGTGGCGAGGAGCGGCGCGCCGATCTTCTTCGCGATCTCGACCAGCTTCGGGTTGGTCTCGAGCTGGGCCGGGATGCCGTGGTCCTGCAGTTCGACGAACAAGTTGTCCTTGCCGAAGATGTCTTGCAGCCGAGCGGCTTTTTCGAGGGCACCCTTGTCGTCGCCGTTGAGCATCGACTGGAGCACCTGCCCTCCGAGGCAGCCGGTGGTGGCGATCAGCCCGTCGGAGTACTTGTCGATCA
>CAXAWD010000632.1:0-2007 GCA_963972325.1 uncultured Acidimicrobiaceae bacterium | reverse complement strand
TGCATCCGTTCGCTCCCCGCGTGGAGCACCGCCCAACGAAGGCCGGCCAGGTTGAACGCCTTCGACGCCGAGGTGACCGTCACCGTGCGAGCCGACACCTCGTCGCCGAGCGACTCGAACGGGATGTGCGTCTCCCCCGGCATGGTCAGATCGGCGTGGATCTCGTCGGAGATCACGGTCAGATCGAACCGCGCCGCGATCTCCGCGATCCGCTCGAGTTCCTCCCGGCCGAACACGTGGCCGAGCGGGATGTGCGGGTGGCACAGGATCCACATCGTCACCGGCGTCTCGGTCGCGGTGAGTCGCCGTTCGAGGTCGTCGTAGTCGAACGCGCCGTCGTGTGGCGTCACGGGGACCAGCCGTCGGTCCATCTCACCGATCGTGTCGATGAACGGGTGGTACGCGGGCAGGTGCAGCACCACGCCGTCGCCGGGCGACGACAGGTGATACACCGAGCTCCGAACGCCCTGGATCACGTCGATCATGTCGTGCACCCGGTCGGGCCGCGCCTCCCAACCGAACCGTTCGGCCATGCGCGGCGCGAACATCTTCGCGGCGGGCGACGTGGCGAACGGGCCACCCCAGTTCGGGTAGCCGAACTCGTTGCCGTCGATCACCTGTCGGAGCGCGTCGGTCACCGCAGGGGCGACCGGGAAGTCCATGTCGGCGACCCAGGCGGAGAAGCGTGCGTCGCGCGAACCCCACTTGGCACCGCGTTTGGCGCGGAGCCCCTCGACGTCGAGAGATCGCAGGCCGAAGCGGTCGGTGGCGGGCGTGCCGGTCACCGACATCCCCGAGCGTGCCCGAACAGAAAGTGACGCATGAACCGATCTTGCCAGGCGGCTACCTTGGCGTGCGTGCCCGAGCCCCTCGCCCCCGTCACACTGACCGGCACGCACGCTCGGCTCGAGCCGCTCTCGCTCGACCATGCCGAAGCGCTCGCCGCCGCGGCGGCCGTCGACCGCTCGACATTCGAACTGACCTGGGTGCCCGACAGCGTCGACGCTGCCCGCAGCTACATCGCCGGGTTACTCGACGACCATGCCGCCGGTCGCGTGCTCCCCTTCGCCCAGCGCAGGCTCGACACGGACCAAGTCGTCGGATGCACCCGGTATCTCGACATGCGCTGGTGGCGCGGCCGCCCCGAGCCCGACGAGATCGAGATCGGTGGCACGTGGCTCGGCGCAGACGCTCAGCGCACCGCCGTCAACACCGAGGCGAAGTTCCTGCTCCTGAAGTATGCGTTCGAGGAACTCGACGTGTGGAGGGTGGCGATCTGCACCGATGCCCGCAACCAGCGCAGCCGCGACGCGATCCTCCGGATCGGTGCGTCGTTCGAAGGCTTGCTGCGCAACCACCGGTTGCGAGCCGACACCGACGCGCCGTCACCGCGACAGACGGCGGTGTACTCGATCGTCGGCGACGAGTGGCCCGACGTGAAGCGGTCGCTCGAAGGGCGGTTGGGCCGATGAGGGCACTCGTGGTGATCGCCCACCCCTGCGACGACAGCTTCAGCCACGCCGCAGCAGCGCGCGCCGTCGACGGGTTGACCGCCGCCGGCCATGACGTCGACACGATCGACCTGTACGCCGAGGGCTACCGCACCGCGATGTCGTACGAGGAACGCATGGCGTATCACGGCGACGACCCGGTGCTCGACCCGCAGGTCGACGAACACATCGCGCTCGTGCAGGCCGCACAGGTGCTCGTGTTCGTCTATCCGACGTGGTGGAGCGGCCTGCCGGCGATCCTCAAGGGGTGGCTCGAACGCACCATGGTGCCCGGTGTCGGGTTCCGGTTCGACGAGAAGTCGGGCAAGGTCAAGCCGGGCCTGCACCACGTGAAGCGCATCGTCGGGATCAGCACGTACGGGTCACCGCGCCTCGCCGTGTGGCTCGTCAACGACAACGGCCGGCGGATGCTCACTCGCACGCTGCGGATGTCGAGCGGTCTCCGCACCCGCACCGAATGGTTCGGGTTGTACGGCATGGACACCGCGAGTGCGGC
>CAXAWD010000631.1:0-2013 GCA_963972325.1 uncultured Acidimicrobiaceae bacterium | reverse complement strand
CGGATTCCCTGGTCAGTCATGTTAAGACTCTGCCCCAAATTTTCACTCAAAGCGTTGCCGTAGGCACAGGACGCGCGATTTCTGGGTGACAGCGCCCGGTTCCGCCGGATCGTGCCGCACCGCCCTCGGTGAACGGGGCATGACCGGCCGCCGTCCAGCACGTGGACGCCACCGACTCGAGCGCTGTCACGTGCCGCTCGCGGCTCGCAGCGCTGCCAGCCAGGTCCGGATCGCGCCGGCGGTCGCCCGTGACACGGGAGCGGTCACCGCGTCGAACGCATGCTGTGCCCCCGGCACGGCGACGAAGTCGACCGGACGCCTCGCCTCGCGCAACGCGTCGACGAACTGCAGCGCCTCGCCTCGGCACCAACGTGTCGCGGGTGCCGTGCACGATCAGCATCGGCGGGGTGTCACCGGAGATCCGGACGAGCGGCGAGACCTCGTCGTACCGTTCGGGGGCCTCCACCACCGCCACGCCCATCACGTCGCGGCGGATCATGTCCCAGTGCGCTCGTTGCCCGTGTCGGTTGGCCATGTCGTAGATGCCGTAGAGGCCGATCACGCCGGACACTCGCCGGTCGGCGTCCGGCGCTGTGAGCGCCGCCATCGTCGCCAGGTGGGCACCTGCCGACCCGCCCGCCAGCACGACCATCGACGGTTCGATGCCGTGCTCGGCGCCGCCGGTGCGGGCCCAGGCAACGGCATCGCCGACGGCCTCGATCTGCTGTTCCACCGAAACATCGGGCGCGAGCGGATACCGGATCGCCAACGTCGCCCAACCGTCGAGCGCCAGCGCGTGGTACATGTCGCGGGCTTGGCGCTGCGGGTCTCCCCCGGTCCAGCCTCCGCCGTGCACGTACACGACGACGGGCAGCTCGCTCCGGCCGTCGGCGGGCCGGGTCAGATCCAGCGTGAGCCCGGGCACCCATTCGATCCCGAGCGTCTCGCTCACACCTGGCGGTGTCGGCACCGGTCGACCGACGAGCCGGGCGATGCCGGTGGTTCGGTGCGCCGGACCGGCGACGAGACGACGCAGCCGACGGACCGCCATCGCGGTGCGCACCATGATCCAGACGAGGAGCAGGATCGACGCCGCGAGCATGGCGACGCCGACCCGTCCGCCCCAGTTCGTCCAACCGCCCAGGAGCACACCCGCCACCAGAACCGCGACGTGGACGAGCATCCAGAACGGTGCCAGCTCGGTCACGACCATCGCCGGGAGCCACGACGGGGAATACCGTCGGGTGGGGTCGATCAGCGGCCTGGCCGCGTTCCACGAGGCCGACAGCCCCACCAGCCCGCCGAACAGCAACACGACGGCGGCGAGCACGGACACCCGGTCAGGATGGCACGAGATCACGCCGACCGGGTGGACAGCGGGGTCAGGTGATGAAGCCCAGCACGTCGACGATCAGGTGTGCCCGCCCGTCGCCGCCACCCTGCACCGCGATACCGGAGTTCGGCGGTGTGATCTTGACGATCGCGAGGTTGGCCACGGTCTGGCCGTCGGCATACCAGTTGATGTTCGACGTCGTCGGCACCGGCTCGATGTCGTCGGCGACGCGGAAGAAGCCCGCTCCCTCGGTCTCCGTGACCGTGACGTTCAGGATCACCCCGTGCTTGCCCTCCAGGCCCGGCACCAGCAACGTGTCGGCCGCCGACGTGTCGTACTTGTCGGGCTCGTCGACACGGCTGTCCTGGATGCGGACCGGCGTGATCAGCTCCAGCGCGCCGCTGGTGGTCGCGGCGAGCGCGGCACTCGGATGCAGAGCCAGGGCCGCACCCGCGAGGCCGGTCGCCGGCGCTGCCCCGATCAAGGCTCGTCTCGAGATGGATGTCATCGCGCACCTCCGTGCTGTCGTTCCGCCCGACGGGTGGAGAACGTACCGCTCGGCGTCTCGCCGATGCCGTGAATATCTCGGGTCGCGGCACTACGACGACGGCGCCGGACGTCGGTAAGGTCGGCTCGTGAACCGCCTCGCCGCCGAGAGCTCGCCGTATCTTCGCCAACAC
>CAXAWD010000630.1:0-2029 GCA_963972325.1 uncultured Acidimicrobiaceae bacterium | reverse complement strand
TCTGCTGCTCGTGACGCAGCTGACCCTTGCCGGTCTTCTTGAACCGCTTGGCGGCCGTCTTCGATGTCTTCATCTTCGGCATCATTCGTCTCCTGATACTTCTTCGGGGGGCGCCTCGTCGGCGGCGGCAGCCGCCGCGGCATCGGCCGCAGCCTGCTTCTCCGCTTCGTCGGCTGCCTTCTTGATCGCCTCTTGCGCTTGCTTGTCGGGCGACAGCACGAGCGACATGCTGCGACCTTCCATTCGTGCCTGGTTCTCGACCTTCGCGATCGGGCCGGCGGCCTGGATCACGTCGTCGAGGATCTTCCGGCCGAGCTCTGGGTGAGCCATCTCGCGGCCTCGGAACTGCAGCGTGACCTTGACCTTGTGACCCTCGTTGATGAAATCGACGAGGTGCCGCATCTTGGTGTCGAAGTCACCCTTGCCGATCTTCGGACGGAACTTGACTTCCTTGATCGTGACATGGACGGTCTTGCGACGAGCCTCTTTGGCCTTCTGCGCTTCTTCGTACCGGAACTTGCCGTAGTCCATGATCCGGCACACGGGCGGATTCGCCATCGGCGCGACTTCGACGAGGTCGAGGTCGAGCCCACGGGCCATCCGGAGCGCCTCGGGAACAGGTTTGATCCCGAGCTGATTGCCATCGGGACCGATCAAACGGACCTCGCGGGCCCGGATACGGTCGTTGACACGATGTTGGTCGCTCTTCGGCGGTGCTATGACTGATCACTCCTGTGCAATGGGTTTGCCTCCCATGTTCGCTGTCTGTGGCTGCTCGACGCGAATCGTCAATGCGGAGCAGACACACCAGACGCCTGCACCAGGGTGCTGACGGCACGGTACGCCGTGATCTTCATCGACCCGGACGCACTCGATCGGCTGGAAGCCGGTTGGTGGCCGGGTGGGGACTCGATGTTCGTGAACCCCACTTCGCCTCGGTTGTCACCGGTCGTCGAAACGACCGACCTCGGTAGGGTATCGCACGTGAGTGACGAAACCGACCTGACGGGTGTGGGCGACGGCCCCGACGACCGGGAGGCCGCCGAGCAGGCGGCCCAGATCGAGGCGGCCATGGCCGAGGCGAGGGCCCGTCTCGCCGACGTGCCGGCCGAGGTCGTCGTGACCAATCACGTCATGGGTCTCTACGAGCTCGGCGCGATCCACCTCTCGGCGGAGACGCCCGACCTGGTGTCGGCCTCCTTGGCGATCGACGCGATGGCGATGCTCGTCGACGGCCTCGGCGACCGACTCGGCGACGAAGCCCAGACCATGCGCGACGCGTTGGCCAACATCAAGCTCGCCTTCGTCACTGTCAAGGCGCAGACCGGCCAATCGACCGGCGGCGACGACTGAAGCCGATCGGCGGCGGGCCCCTCATCGGCGTCGGCGCGCGAATCGGCCGACCGGGGCCGACCGCACTCGACCGTCTCGGACCACCACGTCCTCGTCCGACAGCAGTTCGGTCTGCTGCCGCTCGTTACCAGGCACGAGCCGACCGGCAGCGTTGACCACCCGCCACCACGGCACGTCGACGTCGGTGGTCGCCAGGATCCGGCCGACCAGCCTGGCATGTCGGGGGTAGCCGGCCATCTCGGCGATGTCGCCGTAGGTGGTCACTTCGCCGGGCTGCAGCGTCATCAGCACGTCGACGATCCGCCGGGTTCGTTCGTCACCCGGTCCCATCGATCAGATCTTGTGGACGCGGGCGGCCTGGAGCCGACCGAACTTCGGCAACGTTCGGAAGTTCACCCGCTGACCGACCTCGATCGTGCGGGTACCATCGGCGATCTCGATCACGTGGAACAGGTAGGGCCGCCCCTCACCCGTGGTGACGGTGCCGAGGCCCCGGTCGTCGGAGAACTCGGTGACGGTGCCGGTCAACACGGGCCGACCATGATCGCCGCGAGGGAAGCGCCAGCGACGAGCGGCACGGAGGGAGCAGTCGAAGCGGAGCGGAGACCAGTCCCGACCATCATCGCCGCGAGGGAAGCGCCAGCGACGAGCGGCACGGAGGGAGCAGTCGAAGCGG
>CAXAWD010000629.1:0-2030 GCA_963972325.1 uncultured Acidimicrobiaceae bacterium | reverse complement strand
TGGCCGGTGTCTGTTCGCGCATCAACCCCGAACGCGCGGCCCAGGTGGCCTGGTCGGCGACCATGTCGGTGCGGATCGACCGCACCCGGGAACGAAGGCGCCGCAGGTCGGCCCAGAACTCGATCAGGTCGGCGAGCGTGAGCCGTGGCACCGGCCCGAAGCGCGGCCGGAACGAGATCGGCACCTCCTCGACAGTGAACCCGTATGCCTGGACGGCAGCGGCGAACTCGCAGTAGTACCCGTAGTCGCCGACGGTGGCAGGCCGTTCGCTCACGAGGTCGGCGGCGTCGGGCCGGATCACGCGGAACGCCGTGGTGACGTCGTGCACGCGACGGAGGCCGGTGGCCCGGGCGACGCCGAAGCTCGCCAGCCGGCTGAGCAACGCCCGAGGCCGTGACGTGCCGGGAGCCGAGCCACCGCGCACCCATCGGGATCCGATCGTGAGTCCGCTGCCCTTGGCTCGGAACGAGCGGACCAGATCGGGCAGTTGGCGGGCGTCGTGGTGTCCGGCGGGGTCGTGGGTGACGAGGAAGTCGGGCGAGCCGAGTTTCAGCGCAGCGGTGAACCCGTCTCGTTGGGTGATCCAGGCGCCGGTGCCGTCGGAGGTGGTGACGTCGAGCGCGAGGCCGAGTTCGTCGGCGGTCCGGCGGGCGATGTCGACGCTGCCGTCGGTACTGCCGCTATCGACGACGAGCACGTCGAGGCCGATGCCGTCGGCGGTGAGCTCATGCGCGGCGACCGAGAGTTCGGCGAGCACGGCGGAGATCGACTGCGCGTGGTCGCGGGTCACGAGGATGACCGTTCCGCGCATACGGGGATGCTAGCGAGCGACGCACGGGCGGCCGATGCGGCACCGTCGGGTACGGTCGCGGCGTGCCCACGTCGCAGCTGATCGTCATCCGGCACGGGGAGACCGAGTGGTCGCGCGCCGGCCGGCACACCGGCCGGACCGACATCCCGCTGACCGAGCGTGGCGAGGACGAGGCCCGTGACGCGTCCCGAACGCTCGCCGGATGGAGCCTCCACCGGGCGTACACGAGTCCGCTGGTGCGGGCCCGCCGCACGGCGGGCCTGGTCGAGCCCACCTGCGAGCTGGTGGTCGACGACGACCTCGTCGAGTGGGACTACGGGGTCTACGAGGGGGAGACGACGCCGCAGACGCGTGAGCGCATCCCCGACTGGTCGGTGTGGACGCACGACATCGTCGACGGCGAGACGGTCGACCAGGTGGGGGAGCGCGCCGACCGGTTCATCGCTCGGTTCGACCGTGAGGTCGGCGACGCCGGCACGGGGGTCGTGTTCGCGCACGGCCATCTGCTCGCGATCCTGATCGCCCGTTGGTGCGGGCTGCCGGCGGTGGAGGGCCGCCGGTTCGCGCTCGCGACGGCGACGGTCAGCCTGCTCGGCTGGCACCGCGAAGATCGGGTGATTCGCGCGATCAATCACCGCGTCGGCGACCTGCTCGACCCGCCGGCGCGAGCCTGACGGTACGAGGCAGTGCGACCCAGCGCGATTCAGCGGGGTCCGCGCACGAGGCGGCCGGGCAACTCGCCGGTGAACTCGTCGTCGGTCACCGTCTCGACGCCGGCGCAGAACGTGTGGCGGTAGCCGCTGGCCTTCTGGACGAGACGCGGCGCTCCACCGGGGAGGTCCCAGGCCATGCGTGGCTTGCCGAACGTGAGGGCGTCGTAGTCGATCACGTTGACGTCGGCCCGCATCCCCGGCGCCAGCAGGCCACGGTCGCCGAGGCCGTACAACTCGGCGGTCTGGCGCGTCTGGCGGTGGATCACGTACTCGAGCGGCATCTTCGGCCCGCGCGACCGGTCGCGGGTCCAGTGGGTGAGCATGAACGTGGGCGTGCCGCCGTCGCAGATCACCCGCACGTGGGCGCCGGCGTCGGCGAGGCCCATCCGGGTCGACGGATTCATGTGGGCCTCGTAGACGAAGCTGAGGTCGCCGTAGCTGTAGTTGAAGAACGGGGAGTACAGCATTCCGTTGCCGTCGGCGGTCAGGAGCTGGTCGATCATCAA
>CAXAWD010000628.1:0-2036 GCA_963972325.1 uncultured Acidimicrobiaceae bacterium | reverse complement strand
CCCGGTCCCCATGGACGCACCACCGAAGGCGGACGTTTCGGACCGAACGGAGAGAGGCGCAGCCGAACGAGTGAGGCCGAGTCTCATGATGCCCACCGCTTCCGTCGGCGGTAGTGCTTGACGTCCTTGAACGACTTCTTCTCACCTTCGTCGCCGTGGAGGCCGAGGTAGAACTCCTTGACGTCGTCGTCGGCGAGCAGTTTCTGGCCGTCGCCGTCCATGACGACCTTGCCGGTCTCCATGATGTAGCCGTAGTTGGCGATCGACAGCGCCATCATCGCGTTCTGCTCGATCAGCAACACGCTCGTGCCCTGCTGGTTGATGTCGACGATGATGTCGCGGATCTGTTCGATCAACTTCGGGGCCAAGCCGAGCGACGGCTCGTCGAGCACGAGCAGCTTCGGGCCGGCCATGAGGGCACGTCCGATCGCGAGCATCTGCTGCTCGCCACCGGAGAGGTAGCCAGAGATCTGTTTGCGGCGTTCTGCCAGACGGGGGAACAGGTCCATGACCCGTTCGTAGGCCGCGTCGGTCTGCGCCTTGTCCTTGATGGTGATGCCGCCGCAGATGAGGTTCTCGTCGACGGTGAGGTCGGAGAACACGCGGCGGCCTTCCATGACCTGGGTGATGCCGGAGAGCACGATGTCGCTCGGCTTCTTGCCGTTGATGACCTCGCCGTTGTACGAAACGGTGCCCTTGGTGATCTCACCGTTGTGATTGTCGAGCAACCCGGAGATGGCGCGCAGCGTCGTGGTCTTGCCGGCGCCGTTGGCACCGAGCAGCGCGACGATCTGGCCGTCGGGCACCTCGATCGACAGGCCGCGCAGCACGAGGATCACGTCGTTGTAGACGACTTCGACGTTGGCGAGTTCGAGCACGTTGTAGCTCCGTCCGGATAGTGGCGTGGTGTGGTGTCGAGCGATCGTCGGGGCGGGACCGGAGCCCCGCCCCGACGATGCACTCAGTGATGTGTTGTGGGTGGTCGGATCAGCCGGTGAAGCAGGCTTCCTGGAAGTCGTAACCCTCGGCGACGCTGCCCGAGTAGGGGCCGGCCTCGAGGATGAAGCCGGTACCCGCACCTTCGTCGCTGACGGTGGCGCCGGCGTCGAACTCGTCGAGCACGACGTCGTAGATGTACGACTCACGCACGATGAAGTCGTTCGGCTCGCCGAACCAACGCTGGTCGGGTGCGAGGCCCTTCATGTCGACCTCGACCTCGTTGAACGCCTGCACCACACCCGCGCGGGTCATGTCGCCGTTGGCGGCAGCCTGCTCGAGCACGGCCTTGGTGGCGTAGCCCTCGGTCCAGGACACGATGTACACGTCCGAGAGGACGGCGTCGGGCCGCTTGGCCCGCATGCCTTCGATCATCTCGGTCATGCCGGGCGTGTCGATGGCGTCCCACAACGCGGTGTACGTGGAGTGGTGGTACACCTCGTCGGCGATCGGGCCGAGGTCGGTGGCCAGCAGCTGGTAGTTCCAGGTCGGCGAGTTACCCGACCAGATGGCCCGGAGGCCCTGCTGGTACGCCCCGCCGAGGACCTCGGCGAGTGTCGTCGGGTTCAGCGTCGCCCAGACCAGGTCGGGGTCGGCGGCGACCAGCTCGGTGATGACCGGCGTCTGATCGGAACCGGGAACGACGGCACCTTCGCCGTCGTACACGACCTCGAGTCCGAGGGCTTCGGCGGCGAGCTTGGCGCCCTGTGCGCCGTCCTGGCCGTACTCACCCGGGAACGACACGATGCCGAGTGTGGTGGCACCGTTCTCGCCCGACAGGTACTCGACGCCGTTCATGGCTTCGAGGCAGTAGCTGGTGTACAGCTCCATCACGTTGGCACCGACGGCGGGATCGGCCCAACCGGAGTACCACGACAGCGGGATCGCGACGAGGTTGTCGTCGACGAGATCCTCGGCGGTCGCCGCGGTGTGCGGCGAGCCGGTCGACTGGCTGAAGAAGATGACGCCTTCGTCGCCCTCGTCGGCCATCTCGGCGTAGTTCTCGAGGTGGGTCGGCACGTCGTAGGCGTTGTCGAGGA
>CAXAWD010000627.1:0-2037 GCA_963972325.1 uncultured Acidimicrobiaceae bacterium | reverse complement strand
TGCACCTGCTCGACGATCGGCGACACCGCGGAGCGGATCGGTACCGACCGCGGCCTCGACGTCGTGCGTGTCGACCGGGCGATGGTCGAGCGGGCGGTCGAGCTCGGTGGACGCGTGATGGTGCTGGTCGCGCTCGAGAGCACGGTCGGACCGACGGCGCAGCTGTTGTCGGAGACCGCCGACGCGACCGGTCGCGCTGTCGACGTACGCGTCCAGGCCGTGGACGGGGCGTGGGCCCGGTTCGAGGCCGGCGATCGCGACGGCTATCTGAACGCCGTCGCGCAAGCCATCGACGCCGCGAGCGACGACATCGACGTGATCGTGCTGGCTCAGGCCTCGATGGCCGATGCGTTCGATCGCACCCACACCGCGGTGCCGGTGTTGAGCAGCCCGCGGACAGCCGTCGAGGCGCTGTTCAACTCACCGGGTGCAACGCGGCACTGATCGCCGCGACGTGTTCGTGGTCGGTGCCGCAGCAGCCGCCGACGAGCCGGAGGTCGGGCAACAGGGCAGCCAGCGCCACGTACTCACGGGCCAGCTCTGTGACGTCGCCGCGGTCCAGACTCTGCGCATCGTCGAGTTCAGCGTGACTCATTCGCGACGCATTCGCGCGCACGGCCTTGACCCGTTCGAGCCACTCGCCGTCGTCGGTCAGGGCGGGGGAGAAGTGTGTCGGGTGTGCGCAGTTGACCATGAAGTAGGCCGCGGTGCCATCGGTCCGGGCGTCGATCTCCTCGATCCCTGCCCGAAGGGTCTGCCCGGACGGCAGGCGGCCATCGGTCTCGACCGTCAGGCCGACGGCCACCGGCAGTCCGACCGCCCGTGCCGCCGACGTGATGCCGACGGCTTCGTCGACGTACGTCATCGTCGCCGTGGTGATCATGTCGGCGCCGGAGTCCGCGAACGCCCGCGCCTGGGGCAGGTGATACCGCGTCGCCTCGTCGGCCGTCATCGTCGCCCCGACCGCGTAGCCGTCACCGCGGGGGCCGATCAGTCCGCTGGTCACGGTCGAGGTCAGCGGCCGCAGCTCGGCCAGTGACCGGACGAACTCGACCGCAGTCCGATTCACCGCACTCAGTTCGTCGCGGCTCCAGCCGAGGCGCGCCGCCCAGTCGGGGTTCGCTCGCCACGTGGCCGTGTCGAGCACGATCCCGACGTCATGTTGTTCGGCGATGTCCTGATACGCGGAGTAGTACCGGGTCAGGATGGCCCGGCCGTCGTCGTCGGCGAGGAGCGGGAATGCTGCGAAGTTCGGCAGGTCGATGCCCTCGTTGAAGATCAGGGTGGTCTCGAGCCCTCCGTCGGTGATGAACCCGACGTCACCGCGGTGCGGAAGCGTGGCGGAGGCTGCCGGGTCGGTCGTCATCGTGTCGTCCACTCTGGTGCCCCACTGTCCCGATCGGGTGGACGGTCGAGCGTTGTGCTTCAGCGGGCCCGGAGCCCGGCAACGATCCGCACCGTGAACTCGCGGACCAGAGCGGCGCTCGACGGTTCGGGCCGGCCCTTGTGGTGGGCGATGACGTCGAGCTTCGGGCCGAGCGTCACCAGGCCCTGCATCGTCGACCAGCAGAGCCACGTCGCGTCATCGAGATCGACCGACAGGTGTTCGGCCTCGATCAGCGCACGGACGGTGTTTTCGAGCACGGCGTAGGCGCGCATGCCCGCCTCGATGAGCGCCGAGTTGTCGGGGTCGATCACATCGACGCGGAACATGACCTCGCAGTGCGCGTGGTTGGAGCGGGCGAGGGTGACGTAGGCCTCGCCGATCGCGACCAGGCGTTCGACGGGGTCGTCGACGCCCTCGCCGGCGTGAGCGGTCGCTGCGTGGAGCGCGTCGAACCCCTCGGTGGCGACTGACGTGAGGAGCCCGCGCACGTCGCCGAAGTGATGCGCGGGTGCCGTGTGCGACACGCCGGCGCGGCGGGCGACCTCGCGAAGGCTGAACGCTCCGAGGCCACGTTCGTCGATCACGTCGACGGCCGCCGCCCGCAGCGCGTTCGGCAGATCGCCGTGGTGGTAGCCGATGCCCGATGTCAC
>CAXAWD010000626.1:0-2045 GCA_963972325.1 uncultured Acidimicrobiaceae bacterium | reverse complement strand
GAGCGGGGGAGTCGGCACGCTCGAGCACCTCGCCGACGGCGTGATCGAAGGTGGCGCCGACGCCGTGCTGGCCGCCTCGATCTTCCATTTCCGCGAGCACACGGTCGCCGAGGCGAAGACCGTGATGGCCGACGCGGGCATCACCGTCCGCCCGCCCGCTGCCGGCTGAGCGCCTGGTACACGAGCCGCCGGCGCGGTGATTTTCGGGATCCGGCCGTGGTCGGGTACACAGTGCGCATGGCCGAACTCCCCGACTGTCCCGTCTGCACGATGCCCGACCCGTTGTTGACGGACGACGGCTACGAGTGCGGTACCTGTGGCCACGAATGGCTCGCCGACATCGGTGACGGGCTCGGAGACATCCGCGACGCCAACGGCAACCTCCTGGCCGACGGGGACGCGGTGACGGTCGTCAAGGATCTCAAGACCGACGGCAAGGCCGGCGGGGTGAAGGTCGGCACCAAGATCAAGTCGATCCGGCTGGTCTCGGGCGACCACGAGATCGAGGCGAAAGTCGACGGCCGCTCGCTGCTGATCAAGGCCGCATTCGTGAGGAAGGCATCGTGAGCGACACGGGTGGCCGACTCGACACCCATTGTTACCGGCCAGTAGGTTCTCTCCATGCATGACGCGTTGACGATCGAACAGCGTGGACCGGTCACCGTGCTCCACATCGACGACGGCAAGGCGAACGCGTTCACGTTCGAGTTGATCGCGGCGATCCGTGCGGCCGTCGCCGAGGCCGAAGCCGACGACTCGATCGGTGCCCTGGTCATCCACGGACGTGAGGGTCGGTTCTCCGGCGGCTTCGACCTCGGCGTGATGTTCGGTGGCGACATGCAGCAGATCGTGGGCCTCGTCGCCGACGGCGGCGACATGGTGCGACACCTCTGGGGCAGCGGCCTGCCCGTGGTGGCGGCATGCACCGGCAGTGCGGTGGCCGCGGGTGCGCTCACACTGCTCGGGTGCGACGTGCGTGTCGGCGCCGACGTGCCGTGCAAGATCGGTCTCAACGAAGTGGTGATCAAGATGGTGCTGCCCGATTGGGCGCTGACGATCACGCTCGACCGGCTCAGCAAGCGCCACGTGCACCGGGCCACGGCCAACGCCCGGCTGACCGGTGCCCACGAGGCGATCGACGTCGGATTCCTCGACGAGGTCGTCCCGGCCGACCGGGTGCTCGACCGTGCGGTCGAGATCGCCACCGAGCTCGCGGAGACGCTCGACCCGACCGCGTACCGGGGCACCGTCGACAAGGTGCGCGGCGAGTTGTTGTCGCTCATGGACGCACAGACCGCAGCCGATCGGGCAGCGGTCGCCGATGGTGCTCAAGTCGCCACCCCACCCGGCCGACAATGAACCAAATGAACGCCGACGAGGTCCTCAGCAAGCTGCGCACCTTGGTGATCACCGTGGACAGCACCGGCCAGGTGCTCCAGGCCAGCGGTGGGTTCGGTGGCTTCTACGGTCACGATGTCACGACCTTCGTGGGTCGCAACGTCTTCGAATACGTGACGCCCGAGGCGCACGACGAACTCGCGCTGTACTTCATCGAGAGCGGTGGCGAGTCGGCGCAGACCGCGTCGCTGCCCGTGCCGTTCCGGGTCGAGATCCTCGGCGTCGACGGCGATCATCATCCGGTCGACGTGATCGCGTCGGGCGTGCCGACGGGATCCGGTGACTGGGACTGGGTCGTCCTGCTGGTGCCGCTCGAGATGCAGACCGCTCATGCCCGTTCGCTCGATGCCGAGATGACCGGTGCGCCGCGCCAGCAGGTCAAGCAACTGCTCGCAGACGAAGTGACCGTCGACAACCTGCACTACACGACCCGCGCCTACTTCGTCGACCTGTCCGACCCGTCCGATGTCGACGTCACCGCCGCTCGGCTCGACGACCAACCGATGGCCGATCTGATCCGCGATTGCCATCTCGAACACGGATGGGCGCCCTGGTCGGAGCTGGCCGGGGGAGACACCGAGCCGCTCGTCGAACGTCCGTTGCCCGAGCCACTCGCCGCCGCGATGGCGCAGCGTGGCTGGCGCCGG
>CAXAWD010000625.1:0-2065 GCA_963972325.1 uncultured Acidimicrobiaceae bacterium | reverse complement strand
AAGAACGACTACATGGCCGGATTCGAGCGCGACGGTCGGTACAAGCTGCTCCAGGCCACCTACGCCGTTCGCCTCGAGAAGCAGAAGACGAAGGAAGAGATCCTCGAGCGGTACCTCAACACCGTGTTCTTCGGGCAGAACTCGTACGGGATCGGCGCGGCGGCCGAGACGTATTTCGGGAAGTCGGTGCAGGAGCTCGACCTGATCGAGGCGGCGTTCCTGGCCGGGCTCGTGCAGGCGCCGTCGAGCTACGACCCGATCATCAACCCCGAGCGCAGCCGTGTCCGGTTCGACCAGGTGCTCGACCGGCTCGAGTCGCTCGAGATGATCACCGAGGAGGAACGCATCGAGATCGACGAGACGTTCGTGCTGCCCGAACGTGTCCGTCGCCGGGCCGAGCGTGCGACCGAGCGCACGTACTTCACCGAGGCGCTGCGCGACTATCTGCTCAACCGGTCCGACATCCTCGGCGACACGTACGAGGAGCGGTACACCCGGTTGTTCCGCGGCGGCCTTCGCATCTACGCCACCATCGACCCGTTCCTGCAGGATCGGGCCGAGGAGGCCCGCAACGAACTGCCCGCCAACACGGTCGGCATCGACGCGGCGCTGACGTCGATCGACGTCGAGACCGGAGCGATCCGGGCGATGGTCGGCGGCAAGGGTTTCGACCCCGGCCAGAACGAGGTCAACCTGGCCCTCGCCCCGAGCCAGACCGGGTCGAGCATCAAGATGTTCATCCTCGCGGCGGCGCTCCAGGCCGGCGCCACACCCGAGGACATCATCGACGGCACCCACCCGTGTCGCCTGCCGAACGAGGGGAACCCCGAAGAACCGTTCTTCGAGATCCGGGGCGGCGTCAACGGTGGCATCGACACGCTGCGGCGACACACGGTGCGTTCGATCAACTGTGCGTTCGCCCGCACGTCGCAGATCGTCGGCCTGAACCGGATGGTCGACACCGTGTACCGGATGGCGGCGAACCCGTACCTGTTCCCGGGGCAGCCGGCCGGCGAGCGCGAGCCGATCCGGCCGTACGCATCGTTCGCCACCGGCGGCAACGAGTTGAGCACGCTCGACATGGCGTCGGGTATCCAGTCGATCGCCAACGAGGGTGTGCACCACGAGCCCTACTACGTCGAGTCGATCGACGATGCGTTCGGCAACCGGATCTACACGCACTTCGACCCGGGCACCGAGGTGCTCGACCGCAACGTCGCGTTGACCACGATCGACGTGATGAAGGGTGTGCTCACCAGCGGCACGGCCCGCGGCAGCCTGGCCGACTTCGCGAGCCGTCGGCCGGCGTTCGGCAAGACGGGCACGCAGCAGAGCAACTGGACGGCGTTCTTCGTCGGCGCCACGCCCGAGCTCGCCACCGCGGTGATGGTGCGCGACCCCGACCGGTACACGCCGATGGTCAACATCCCCGAGTTCGTCGAGGCGGGCGTGCCGAGGGTGCAGGGCGGCACCTTCCCGGCGCGCATCTGGGGTGCGTTCAACGAGTCGGTCGCGCTCGGGCAGTTGGGCGAACAGTTCGAGTTCGCCGACTGGGACCGTCCGGCGTCGCCGGAGCGCGGCCCGGCCCGGCTGTACCTGCCCGGCAACGAGTGCCTGTACGAGATCATCGGGTACGAGGTGCCCGAAACCGTGCCGCCCGAGGTCACCACACCGCCGGTCGAGGGCTTCCGGAACCCCGCTGCGCCCCCGTCCACCGACCCGCCCACGACGGATCCGCCGGGCACCGACCCGCCCGAGACCACCATCGAAACGACGACCACGACCACCCAACCGCCCACGCCGATCTTCGGGCAGGTCGAGAGTGGCACTACCATTCCTCCCGATGTCCTCGATCCCAACGCTCCGCTGCCGTCGGCCCCGGCCGAACAGCTCGTCCAGCCCTGTCGCTAGGCACACGCTGTGACCCATCCGATCCTCGAGCTGCAGGCGGCCGACACGATGGCCGATCAGCTTCGGCACCGACGCGAGCACCTGCCCGAACGCGAGCAGTTGCAGGCGGCCAAGAACGCGCTGGTCCGGTGGAACGAGGCTCGCATGGTCACCC
>CAXAWD010000624.1:0-2070 GCA_963972325.1 uncultured Acidimicrobiaceae bacterium | reverse complement strand
GAACCCTGACGTGAGCGGAACGCCGGCCTGGGCGAGCAGGAACACGGTGAGACCCAGCGCCAACGCCGGGCGCCGCTTGGCCAACCCCTTGAACGCATCGAGTGACGTGTCGCCGCCGTTGTTGCGGCCGACCAGTGCGACCACGGCGAACGAGCCGACGGTGAGCACCGAGTACACCAGGAGGTACGTGAGCACGCTCGGCATGCCGTCGCCGAGCGCCAGTTCGCCGGCGTCGTGCCCGGCGGCCTCGACCCCGACCAGGATGAACCCGGCGTGGCTGATCGACGAGTACGCGAGCATGCGCTTGACGTCGGTCTGCACGACGGCGAGCACCGAGCCGACCACGAGGGTGAGCAACGCCAGCACCCAGATCGCCGGACGCCAGTCGTCGCGATGGAACGGCAGGGCGATCACGAGCACACGGAGCATCGCCGCGAAGGCTCCGGCCTTGCCGACCGATGCCATGAACGCCGTCACGTTGGTGGGCGAGCCCTCGTAGACGTCGGGCGTCCACACGTGGAACGGCACCGCCGCGACCTTGAAGGCCAAGCCGACGATCAGGAGCGCAATGCCGGCCAGCACCAACGAGTCCTTGCCGTCGAGGAGCACGCTCGTCTGGAACGACTGGATGATCTCACCGATGTTGGTCGACTGCGTGCCGCCGTAGATCAGCGCGATGCCGTACAGGAAGAACGCCGACGCGAACCCGCCGAGCACGAAGTACTTGATGCCCGCTTCCTGACTGGTCGACCGGTCGCGATCGGAGGCGGCGAGCACGTACAGCGCGAGCGACAGGGTCTCGAGACCGAGGAACAGCACGATCAGGTCGTTGGCCGCCCCCATGACCACGGCACCGGTGGCCGCGACCAGGAAGAGCGCGTAGAGCTCGGGGCCGTCGCGGTCGGTCCGGTGGAGTTCGTCGGCGGTGACCAGCGCGACGAGCAGCGTGGCGACACACACGGTGATCGTGAGGTACTGGGCGAACGTGTCGAAGGCGAGCGCCCGGCTCACGAGCGTGCTCGGGCCCTCGTCGTCGATCGTCCTCCACTGGAAGAACGCGAGGAGCCCGGCTGCGCTCGCGGTGACCGCGGTGACCGCGGCGTACAGGTTGCGGGGCCAGGTCGGCGTCAGCGCGCCGACGACCAACAGGAACATCGCCCCGGCCACCAGCGTGATGATCGGACTGAGGTGATACCACTCGATCTCGGGGGCGAAGAACTCTTGCGCCAACATCACTCGTTCTCTTCCTCGTGCGACTCGTCGCCGTGATCGTCGTCGCCATGGTCGTCACCGTGATCGTCGTCGTCGTGTTCGATCACGACCGTCGACGGGTCGAACTCGCCGGGGGTCTCCACGGTGAAGCCGCCCCGGGTCGACACGTTCTCGATCAGCGACTCGACGGTCGGCTCGATGCGGTCGAGCATCGGCTTGGGATACACGCCGGTGAAGACGATGATGCCGAGGAACGGCACCAACACCGCGGCTTCCTTCAGCTTCAACTCGGCGAAGGTCTTGTTGTCCTCGTCGGGCTCGCCGTGGAACACCCGCTGGTAGGCCCACAGGAGGTAGAGCGCGGCGAGGATCACGCCGGTCGCCGCGATCACGACGTACCAGCGGGCCGACAGGAACGAACCGATCAGAATCAGGTACTCGCCGACGAACCCGTTGAGGCCCGGCACGCCGATCGAGCTGAGCATCACGACCATGAAGCCGGCGGCGAAGATCGGGGCGACCGACTGGATGCCCTTCAGCTCGCTGATCTGGCGGGTGTGGCGACGCTCGTAGATCCAGCCGACCATGAGGAACAGGGCGCCGGTGGAGATGCCGTGGTTCACCATCTGCATCACGGAACCGGTGATGGCCTGCGTGGTGAAGGCGAACGTGCCGAGCACGATGAACCCGAGGTGTGCGATCGACGAGTAGGCGACGAGTCGTTTCAGGTCCTTCTGCATCGTGGCCGCGATGGCGCCGTAGATGATGCCGACCACCGCCAACGTGAGCCAGAGATGACGGCTCCAGTAGGAGGCTTCCGGGAACAGGTAGAGCCCGAAGCGCAGCAGTCCGTACGTG